>NZ_MUFN01000028.1:0-46982 GCF_001996205.1 Salinivibrio sp. IB574
CAATTGGATGCACGGGCGGTAAACACCGCTCTGTGTATATAGCGCAATATCTGGCTGACTATTTCACGGAGCTCGGCGAAAAAGTGCAGATTCGTCACCGCACCTTGGAGCAATCGTCATGACCACCCTGCACACGGATGTGTGTGTGCGTAACCGACTGGGCTTACATGCGCGCGCCGCCATGAAGCTGGTTGAGCTGATCCAAGCCTACGACGCCACCATTGAGCTGCAAAGTGGCGATAAGCGCGCCACGGCCGATAGTGTGATGGCAATGCTGATGCTGGAATCGGCTCAAGGACAAACCATCACTCTCACCGCGACGGGTCCACAAGCCGAACCGGCTTTAAACGCGGTAAAAGCGCTGTTCGATGCCGGATTTGACGAAGAAAGTTAACCGCCCACTGCGCTGACCAGCACGCAATTCCTTTCTTATACTGACACGCAACCCATTTGTCATGCGACAGACTCCCCTGATTGCGTTAGAATTTCAGACATTGCAATGGGGGATGTTGCCTATGGCAGAAACGACAGAACAAGAACAAAGCAATCAAACCCACCAACGGCTACAAGAAGTTAGCCAACTGCTGGAACAAGGCATGTTTGTCCGCGTGCGCCGCATGTTGGAAGACATGGAGCCGGAAGACATCGCCCACCTTCTTGAGGCCTCGCCGCCCAAAGGCCGTTTAGTTCTCTGGCAACTGACGGATCCCGAAGACCAAGGTGAAATCCTCGATGAGCTGTCTGAGGATGTGAAAGACGGCATCATGGTGCGTATGGCGCCTGAGCAACTTGCCGCCGCCACCGAGGGGATGGAAACCGACGACGTCGCTTATCTACTGCGTAGTTTGCCTCAAGACGTCTCACAAGATGTGCTGGCGGAGATGGACGCACAAGACCGCGCGCGCATCCAGCAAGCGCTCTCCTACCCGGAGGACTCTGCGGGCGGGATGATGAACACCGACGTGGTCACGATTCGGGGCGACGTCACTGTGGATGTCGTGCTGCGTTATCTGCGCATGCGAGGCGAGCTACCCGATACCACAGATGCGCTTTATGTGATTGATCCGAATGGCCGACTGATTGGCAATCTACCCATTGCCGCCTTGTTAGTTAACCAACCGGATACGGAAGTGGTCGACATTATGGACGATCCGGATGAAGCCATTAGCGTAACCATGGACGATGGCGATGTGGCGAGCCTCTTTGAGCGTCGTAACTGGGTTTCAGCCCCCGTCGTCGACCAACAGAATCACCTTGTCGGCCGTATTACCATCGATGATGTGGTCGATATTATTCGTGAAGATGCCGAGCACTCGATGATGGGCTTGGCCGGTCTGGACGATGAGGAAGACACCTTTGCGCCCGCCTTTAAAAGTGCGCGTCGTCGCAGTATCTGGCTGGGGATCAATGTGCTCGCGGCATTGACCGCAGCCTCCGTGTCGAACATGTTTGAAGGCACGCTTGATAAGATGGCAGCGATTGCGGTGTTAATGACCATCGTCCCTTCGATGGGCGGTGTAGCAGGGAATCAAACCGTTGCCTTGGTTATTCGCGGGTTAGCCGTGGGTCACATTGGTGACTCCAACACACGCTGGCTGCTCGCCAAAGAAGCCACCGTCGGACTGATCAATGGCTTGGTATGGTCGATGATTATTGGCGGCGTCGTGGTGCTATGGAAAGGGAATCTTGAGCTTGGGCTGATCATTGCCGGTGCGATGATGATGAATTTATTTATCGCTGGGATTGCTGGGGTCGCTATCCCGACTCTGTTAAAAAAATACAATATTGATCCGGCACTGGCCGGTGGCATGGCATTAACTACCGTTACTGATGTGGTTGGACTCCTTGCCTTTCTTGGCCTTGCCACCCTGTTTATTACCTAATCTGACCGCGATTAAAAAAGGCGAGCCATTGGCTCGCCTTTCTATTGGGCAGTGCAAAACGCTTACCGCTTACTCGTCCAAGAAGCTACGTAATGTCTCTGAACGGCTTGGGTGACGCAGCTTACGCAGCGCTTTCGCTTCAATCTGACGAATACGCTCACGCGTAACATCAAACTGCTTACCGACTTCTTCCAACGTGTGGTCAGTATTCATATCGATACCAAAGCGCATACGTAGCACTTTTGCCTCACGCGGTGTCAGACCGGCCAATACGTCATTGGTCGCCATTTTCAGGTTGTTAGACGTCGCTGAGTCCATCGGTAGCTCAAGGGTGGTATCTTCAATGAAATCGCCCAGATGTGAATCTTCATCATCACCGATAGGGGTTTCCATTGAGATTGGCTCTTTCGCAATCTTGAGGACTTTGCGGATTTTATCTTCCGGCATCATCMTGCGCTCCGCCAACTCTTCAGGCAGTGGCTCACGGCCCATTTCCTGAAGCATTTGACGCGAGATGCGGTTAAGCTTGTTGATGGTCTCAATCATGTGCACCGGAATACGAATCGTCCGGGCTTGGTCTGCAATCGAGCGAGTAATCGCCTGACGGATCCACCAAGTCGCATAGGTTGAGAACTTATAACCACGGCGATATTCAAATTTATCCACCGCTTTCATCAAGCCAATGTTACCTTCTTGAATCAAATCCAAGAATTGTAAGCCACGGTTGGTGTATTTCTTAGCAATCGAAATAACCAGACGTAAGTTGGCTTCCACCATCTCTTTCTTCGCGCGGCGTGCTTTCGCTTCACCGATAGACATGCGACGGCTAATGTCTTTGATACGCTCAACAGACAGGCCCGTCTCTTCTTCGATGATTTTCAATTTCTGCACACAACGACGCAGATCTTCTTCGTAACGCGCCACACGCTCTGCATACGGCTTACCGGATGACAGCGCTTCATCAATCCATGCATCGGATGATTCGTTACCGGCAAACAATTGCACAAAGGTTTTCTTCGGCATTTTGGCCTGATCGACACACAGACGCATTACCAAGCGTTCTTGGGTACGCACTTTGTCCATGGTCTGGCGCATTTCGTTAACCAGACGATCAAACTGCTTAGGCACCAAGCGGAACTGCTTGAAGGTTTCCGACAGCTCTTCGATAGACGCTTTAGTGCGGTCATCGTAACGACCATACTGGTTGATTGCCGCTTCCATATTGGAATACGTACGACGGAGCTCGCTAAACTTCTCGCGTGCAAGCTCAGGATCGATACCGACATCTTCTTCGCTATCATCATCGTCGTCGTCATCAGCGTCGTCGTCATCTTCTTCTTCGAGCTCTTTCTCACTCAGCTCAGAGCCGATGTGGGTGGCGGTCGGGGCCATGTCATCTTGGGTTGGATCAATAAACCCAGAGATGATGTCAGTCAGGCGTAGCTCTTCCGCTTCCACCTTATCGAACTGGTCAAGCAGTGAGGCAATCGAGGCCGGGTATTCCGCCACCGAGCACTGTACTTGGTTAATGCCGTCTTCGATACGCTTGGCGATATCGATCTCACCCTCACGGGTCAGAAGCTCTACCGTGCCCATTTCACGCATATACATGCGCACAGGATCGGTGGTACGGCCAATTTCACTTTCCACACTGGACAGCGCTGCCGCTGCGGCTTCTACCGCGTCTTCGTCGGCCACGGTCTCAGACATCATCAATTCATCAGCATCGGGCGCGGCTTCTACCACTTGGATGCCCATGTCATTGATCATCTGAATGATGTCTTCTATCTGGTCGGAATCGACAATGTCTTCCGGGAGGTGGTCGTTAACTTCGGCATAGGTCAGATAGCCTTGTTCCTTGCCTTTTGCGACAAGCAACTTTAGCTGTGACTGCGGATTTTGATCCATAGACGATATCCAACTTCGGGTCTGAGTGAAGAATTTAGTATGCGGAAACGCAAACCGCCAATTTTAACAAATGTCGCCTTTGCTGGCTACTTTCTAAACGGACTGGCTCTGTATCAGTAGCATCAGTTCCCGCTTCTCTTCGACTGATAAGCCGACGGTATTTGACTTCGCTTGCAACTTGGCTATTTGTTGTTCGACACACTGGGCGAGTATTTTATCCAGTGAATCGCAAAAAAGTTCTGACGCATTATCATCGTCAATATAAAGATCCCAGCCGGCTAACCTCGCCAGCAAGGCTTCTTGTTTTGTCCCCCGCCAGTGCTCTAGCAACTGACCGGTAGTGATATTGGGGCGCGCTCGACAGATCTCAAGGATCGGATTGAGTAACGCCAAACCGGGCAAATCAATCGACTCCGCTGACGGCAACGGCGGTACTTCTTGGCCCAAGTACGGGTACTGGACCAGTAACGCAATCACCTCACGCATCGGCGTACGCTTAATCTCTGATTGCCCATGTACTTTAACGGGCTGTCCTTGGCGACGGATCAAGGTCTCTAGCTGATGGTCATCCATGATGCCCAATTTCTGCCCCAGCGTATTACGCAGGTAAAGGCGTAACGTATCTCCGGGCACTTTTTCAATCAAAGGCACCGCCAAGTTCGCCAGCTTGGCTTTGCCTTCTTGGCTGCTGGTGTCGACTTGCTTAAGCAAAGTGGTGAACATAAAGGTGGAGAGGGTTTGTGCCTCATTCAACCGCTGTTCAAACCCTTCTTTACCCTCTTGGCGGATCATCGAATCCGGATCTTCACCGTCGGGCAAAAACATAAACTTGAGCTGTCTGCCATCAGTCATGTAAGGCAGTGCTTGTTCCATCGCCCGCCATGCCGCTTCTCGGCCTGCCCGATCGCCATCGTAGCAGCAAAGTATAGTACTACTTTGCCGAAACAGGGTTTGCATATGCTCCCCTGTAGTCGATGTCCCCAGCGAGGCCACAGCGTAATCGACGCCAAACTGTGCCAGTGCCACCACATCCATATAGCCTTCAACCACGAGGATACGCTCAGGGTGGCGATAACGTTGCATCACTTCATACAAGCCATACAACTCCCGACCTTTATGAAAGATCGGCGTTTCTGGCGAGTTCAGGTATTTCGGGGTGCCATCCCCTAACACCCGGCCACCAAAGCCAATCACACGGCCTCGGCGATCGCGGATAGGAAACATCACGCGACCACGAAAACGGTCATAACTGCGACCATTGTCGTTTTCAATCAACATGCCGGCGGTGACCAGCTGGCGTTGCTCCGCTTGGCTACGACCAAAACGTCGCTTAATGGTATCCCAATGATCAGGGACATACCCAATACCAAACTGTTTTACCACTTCACCGGATAAACCACGTTGTTTGAGATTCCCGCCATTCGCTTGTTCACGGGGCACGTCTAAACCCAGTGTGTTCGCTAACTCTTCGATCGCATCGGGAAACTCCAATCGATCAAATTCCATCACAAAATCGATGGCATTACCGTGCACACCACATCCGAAGCAGTGGTAAAACTGCTTTTCTTGGCTAACGCTAAATGAAGGCGTTTTTTCGTTATGGAACGGACAACAGGCGCTGTAATTCTTGCCCTTTTTCTTGAGCTTGACCCGTGCGTCTATGATCTCAACAATGTCGAGACGTGAGAGCAAGTCGTCAATGAATGCGCGCGGGATTCTGCCTGCCATAACCTGAAATTTATAGGGAGAGAAGCAAACAAGCCGCGCCGTCCATTACGGAAAGCACGGCTTGTTGTAAGGTCTGGAAAAACTTAGCTTAAATTCGCTTTCACGAGTTGGCTAACTTTTCCCATATCAGCTCGACCTTGGATTTGAGGTTTTAGTACCCCCATCACCTTGCCCATGTCTTGCATGGAGGCTGCGCCAGTTTTTTCAACGGCAGCTTTTACCAATGCATCGACCTCTGCTTCGCTCAGTGGTTGAGGAAGAAATTCTTCAATCACTGCAATTTCTGCGAGTTCTGCATCGGCAAGGTCATCACGACCGGCTGACTGGTATTGGGCTACGGAATCACGGCGCTGCTTTACGCTTTTTGTCAGCACCGCAAGAATGTCTTCGTCACTCAATGACTGACGGGTATCCACTTCTTGCTGTTTAATGGCTGACATCAGAAGGCGAATCGTACCAAGACGCGTCTTGTCTTTCGCTTTCATCGCCGCTTTTTGGGCATCTTTTAGACGTTCAAGCAATTCCATAGCACCTACCTAATCTGACTAAATTAGTACAGACGTACGCGACGTTGGTTTTCGCGTGCCAACTTCTTCAGGTGACGTTTTTGAGCAGCGGCTTTAGCGCGTTTGCGAACGGTAGTTGGCTTTTCGAAGTGCTCACGACGGCGAACTTCAGAAAGAATACCTGCTTTTTCACAAGAGCGCTTAAAGCGACGCAATGCTACGTCAAATGGTTCGTTTTCACGTACTTTAACTACTGGCATGTGCCTTTCACCTCAGGGGTTATCAGTTATCGCTGGCGAATTATTGGCCAGCCTTGATTAAAAATGGTGCGAAATTCTAATCCGAATAGGGGGGCATTGTAAAGCACATCTGGCGAATTACTTCCAAGCCATGTAAGATTGCGCGCACCGCCAGCCTGTGCTGGCAACGTCTTCTCGCTTCGGTCTTCACGCTCAGCGTGCTCATTTATCCTAAGCGTTCAATCTATCGGCTGTTTTCCTGAGGTTATGATGCGAATTTTAGGCATAGAGACATCGTGCGACGAAACTGGCGTGGCGATCTACGACGATCAACGCGGGCTTTTGTCACATAAACTTTACAGTCAGGTAAAGCTTCATGCCGATTATGGCGGGGTTGTCCCTGAGTTAGCCTCTCGCGATCATGTTAAAAAGACCTTGCCGTTAGTCAAAGCAGCGATGGCAGAGGCACAGCTGACACCCGCGGATATCGATGGCGTGGCCTATACCGCCGGTCCTGGATTAGTCGGTGCCCTGCTGGTCGGTGCCACCATCGGTCGCAGCCTGGCGTACGCATGGCAAGTGCCAGCGGTGGCAGTGCATCATATGGAAGGCCACTTACTTGCACCTATGTTAGAAGACACACCTCCTCCCTTTCCTTTTGTGGCGTTGCTCGTTTCCGGCGGACACACGCTGTTAGTCGAAGTAAAAGGCATTGGCGAATACCGCATTCTTGGTGAGTCGATTGATGACGCAGCCGGTGAAGCGTTTGATAAAACCGCGAAGCTGATGAATCTTGATTATCCCGGTGGCCCCTTACTGTCAAAACTGGCAGAAAACGGCACCCACGGTCGCTTCACCTTCCCGCGTCCGATGACCGATCGCCCCGGTCTCGATTTCAGCTTTTCCGGCTTGAAGACATTTGCCGCGAATACCATTGCTGCCAATGACAATGATCCGCAAACCCGTGCGGATATCGCGTATGCCTTCCAAGACGCAGTGGTGGATACGCTGGCAATCAAGTGTAAGCGAGCGTTAGAGCAATGTGGCATGAATCGATTAGTGGTTGCTGGCGGCGTTAGCGCGAATCGTCATTTACGCGATAAACTCGACACCCTCACGCGCAAACTGGGCGGTGATGTTTTCTATCCACGTCCCGAGTTCTGTACCGATAACGGCGCCATGATTGCCTATGCGGGGATGCAGCGACTCAAAAACGGGGAGCATATGGGACTGGGGGTGAAGGCACAGCCTCGCTGGCCAATTGATACCTTGCCATCCCTAACTAAATGATGCAAAAAAGCAGCCTTGGGCTGCTTTTTTACGTCCGTTAACGTCGCCAGCGCCTGAGTACAATGGGCTTTTCCTCGCCATCGAGTAGGCGACGAATATTTTCATAGTGACGAAATAAAATCAGGCAAGAAAGCATCGCCACTGGCATCGTAAATTGCGGTTTAATCCACCAAGTGAAAAGCGGTGCCAAAATGGCGGTGACGATAGCACTTAATGACGAATAGCCAGTGATCACCAACACCACTCCCCAAGTCAGCACTAACAAGCCGGTGAGACTGAGTCCTATCGGAGCCATAGCACCCAGCGCCGTCGCTACACCTTTGCCGCCTCGAAAATGAAAGAACACCGGATAGATGTGCCCAAGACAGGCGGCGATGCCAATCAATCCAAGCAAAAACGGATTAATCCCGATAAGATAACTGAGCCAAACGGGGATCGTCCCTTTGAGCATGTCGCACACTAAGACCAATGCCGCGGCCGTGCGGCCGCCAAGGCGATACACATTGGTCGCGCCCGGATTTCCAGACCCTTGTTCGCGAGGATCCGGCAGACCATAGGCCCGGCACACCAGCACCGCACTGGAAACAGAGCCGAGCAAATAGGCAGCGATGATGATGGCAATGGCCAGTGCAGTCATGTGAAATTCCTAGAGTTTGTGCTGCATTCGTTGCTATAGTGCGCCCACGATCTTGATTAGACGCAACATGGATCGGAACGCATCGCGCATCCAAGTGTCAATCGATAAGCTCGATAATACGGGCTTTCTTACCACAGTGGTATCCGACCTGTCACGGAGTGTGAAAAAACATGGATTCCGTCTTTATAGAACAACTCGACGTTGTGACCACCATCGGTGTCTACGATTGGGAACAAACCATCCAACAAAAGTTGGTACTTGATATCGAAATGGCGCACGACAATCGTCCCGCCGCCCAAAGTGATGATGTCAGTTTAGCGCTGGATTATGCCAGTGTCAGTGAGGCTGTGATTGCACATGTTCAAGCCAGCCGCTGTGCGCTCATCGAGCGGGTCGCCGAAGAGGTCGCCGCGCTAATCCAGTCACAATTTGGCGTCAGCTGGGTAAAAGTGCGTGTGGCCAAACCTGGCGCCGTCGCCCAAGCGCGTAATGTTGGCGTAGTGATAGAGCGAGGCACACGGTGACAAAAGCATTAGTCAGTATTGGCTCAAACATCGATCGCGACCTGCATATTCAAGCTGCAGTTGAAGCGTTACGAGCCTTAGACCCACACTGCCGTTTTTCGCGCATTTTTGAGGCCGAACCCGTCGGCTTTGAAGGGCCGAATTTCTATAACCTTATCGCTGAGCTCAACACCACACTCGATCTGCAAACCTTTTGGCAAACCATACGCGATATCGAAAGTCGATATGGGCGACAGCGCGACGACGTTAAGTATCGCGATCGTACCTTGGACATCGATTTATTGACCTTTGGCGATCAGTGTCAGTCCAGCGGACCGGCCTTACCGCGCAACGATATTTATAAATTTGCATTCACCCTTTGGCCGCTCGCTGAACTGTGTCCCGATCAAGCAATCCCCGGGGATGGACGAACATTTGCGCAGCTTTGGCAGCAATTTGACCAAGCCCAGCCACTATGGCCTATCGAGACCCCTGCGTATTTGAAGGAATAATCATTACCATGAGCATGTTTGAAGCCTTTTTCCTTGCCCTTATTCAAGGCTTGACTGAGTTTTTGCCCATTTCTAGCTCCGCCCACCTCATTTTGCCATCGCAGATTTTTGGCTGGGCCGACCAAGGCTTAGCCTTCGATGTGGCCGTTCATGTCGGCACACTTGCCGCGGTGATTGGCTATTTCCGCCGTGAAGTTGTGTCGCTGTTAGGTGCCTTTTTCGCGTCGTTCACAGGTAAACACAGCCGGGATAGTCAATTGGCTTGGATGATCGTATTGGCGACCATTCCCGCCTGCGTGGCTGGCCTATTTCTTAAAGATTTAATTGAGCTTTACCTGCGTTCAGCGTGGGTGATTGCCGCTACCACCTTACTATTTGGCGCACTGCTTTGGTGGGCTGACCGCCATGCGCGTCAACAATGCGATGAGTACCAAACCACCCGATCGCGTGCGCTGTTTATCGGGATCGCTCAAGCACTTGCTTTGATCCCAGGCACCTCACGTTCGGGCGCCACCATTACCGCTGCGTTAATGCTAGGCTACACTCGAGAAGCCGCCGCGCGTTTCTCATTTTTGATGTCGATTCCGATCATCACCCTCGCCGGATCGTATCTGGGCTTACAGCTGGCCACCAGCCCAGTGCCGGTTGAGTTTGCCCCCATTGGGGTTGGCGTTTTGGTCTCGTTTGTCAGCGCCTATGCGTGTATTCATGCGTTTTTAAAGCTGGTCACCCGTGTGGGCATGTTACCGTTCGTGATTTACCGCCTGATTTTAGGTGTGGGTCTCATTGCGCTATTGATGAGCCAATAAAACTCGCTAATCCAATGCCATCCGAGGGCAGACCACATTGGCTGCCTTCAGGTGGTACATCTCCACCTCAGGATGGCTAAAAAAGCCCACTTCCCACGGGTTTTTCGCCACAAAACGCTCTCGTATCTCATCAAACATCATCGACGGTTTAGGTACGGTATAAACCTCGCCGCGAATAATGCTGTAGTTCCATTCAATCGCCTGTTCAAAGGTAAAAGTTGCACGGCTATCAATCGCAAAGTAACAGCGGTTGTCGCGTTTTAGCAGCAACGATTTGAAAGTGCTGGGAAAGGTGATAAAGAAGATGTCATCCTCGACCGACGATAAAAACGCCATCACCGTCGTATGTGGCTGACTCGGTGCATAGGTCAAAAGCACACCGATTTTATTATCATACTCACTGTCATCCATCGCCGGGACTTGCGATAAAGGTGTAGTGGGTAACGCCACGGTCCGACGCGTATCTAACGGATAAGCATAATCAGGGGCTTGATAAGACTTCACCACGCCCATCCCATAGGCCACCTGATATTCGAGCGCATCAATCATGACCTCAAAGGCGGATGTGGCAATCACCTTGCCCTTAAACGACAAACGATACACCTTAAGGTCGGCATCATAATCACTCACCCCAGTGCGGTTATCGAGATGTAACGTGACCCATTGACCGTCTTTCAATTGATGTCCTTTGGCAAAAATCGTGCGCAACCGGGTATCACTGAGCGGCTCCACGCCACAAATCGACACCGCCATACTGCCCATTTTCTCTGGGGTGGAATACGTGCCTAGCACGCCCAATACACGCGCTCCAATCAGATCACGCAACGGCCTTGTGTTCATGCCTCGCTCCCTCGCTGCTCGACTAACAGCTATTAGCATGGCAGTAAACTAAAAAGGGCGCCAATCGGCGCCCTAAGGGAAGAAATGATGGGTATTATTCGCCAGCCACTTTCATTGCATCAATAATGATTGAGCCGGTTTGAATTTGGCTGCGCGTTTCAATATCTGTGCCGATTGCGACAATATTGGCGAACATCTGGTTTAAATTCCCCGCGATGGTAATGCCGCTGACTGGATATTGGATTTCACCGTTTTCCACCCAAAAACCCGCAGCGCCGCGCGAATAATCGCCAGTGACCGGATTCACCCCCTGCCCCATTAACTCAGTCACTAACAGACCGGTGCCCAAGGTTTTCAGCATGGCATCAGCATCTTGGCCGGTGTGGCTGACATACCAGTTATGGATACCGCCAGCGTGGCCAGTGGGCTCCATATCGAGCTTGCGAGCCGCGTAGCTGGTCGCTAGATAGGTTTTTAATACCCCTTGTTCCACGATGCGTCTGTCTTGGGTCTTGACCCCTTCGCTATCAAACGGCGAGCTGGCCGACCCTTTAAGTACGTGGGGTAACTCATTGATCGTGAGCCAGTTAGGGAAGATTTGTTCATCCTTTTTATCCAGTAAAAAGGATGATTTGCGATATAACGCAGAGCCACTGATCGCCATCACCAGATGACCAAACAGGCCGGTCGCCACACTGGCATCAAACATCACGGGGACTTCACACGTAGCCAGACTACGTGGGTCTAAGCGCGCTACCGCGTGTTTTGCCGCTTCGATACCGACTGAGGTTGGGGTCCATAAATCGGCTTTATCGCGCGCAACCGTGTAGCTCATATCGCGCTCCATGCCATTGGCACTTTCCGCGATCACCGAGCAGCTTAGCGCCTGGCGGCTGGAGGCATAACTGCCTAGCATGCCGTGGCTATTGCCATACACACGGACTCCGTAATGGCTGTCGTAACTGGCTCCATCACTGAATTTGATACGCGAGTCATAACCTAACGCGGCTTGTTCCGCCTCAATGGCTAATGCGGCTGCAGCATCGGGCTCTGGCTCGTCAGGGTAAAACAGATCAAGATCGGGATACTCAAAGGCCATTAAGTGTTTTGGTGCTGGGCCACCAAAGGGATCCGGTGAGGTATAGCTGGCAATTTCCAACGCGGCTTCGACCGTTTTAGCAATCGCACGCTCGGACAGATCTGTCGTGGATGCGCTACCTTTGCGCTGATCGCAGTAGACAGTCACTCCTAAGGCACCATCGCGATTAAACTCTACGTTCTCCACTTCACCCATGCGTGACGTGACGCTGATCCCTGTGCTTTTGGTGATCGCTACCTCTGCGGCATCACTGCGTTGCGCGGCCATGTCCAACGCACGGCTGACGGCTTGGCGTAAGTGTTGCTCTTGCTCCGCGACCTGCTGTTTTACACTCATAGTTGACCTTTCTGATTAAAATTCGAATTTGGAATACGGGGCCACGCGAGCCGGTGACAAAAAAGCCCGCGTTTGTGCGCGTTTCTTGTTAACATAAGTGTCATTGCACATTCTCATTGAGGTTGAACATGGGCCGTAAAAATAAACCTGCTCCTTGGGAGGAAGAGGAAGAAATCATCTGGGTGAGTAAATCCGAGATGAAGCGCGATATGCTCGCCCTGCAAGAGCTTGGCGAAGCGCTGGTTAAGCTCAAGCCTGCCGTGTTGGAAAAGTTTCCACTCGACGACGACTTATACACCGCCATTGTTGACGCACAACGCTTAAAAAACGAAGCACGTCGTCGCCAATTGCAATATGTCGGCAAGCTCATGCGCTCTCGCGACCCTGAGCCGATTCAAGCGGCGCTGGATAAGCTACAAAACAAGCACGCGCAACAGAGTGCTGAGCTGCATAAGCTCGAAAAGCTGCGCGACCGTGTTGTCGATGAAGGCGACGACGCTATCAACGATGTGATGTTGCAGTATCCAGAGGCCGACCGCCAACGCTTACGCCAGCTTGCCCGTCAGGCTAAAAAAGAGCGACAACAAAACAAGCCGCCCAAGGCCTATCGCGAGATCTTCCAATACATTAAAGGCTTTTACGACCAAAGCCTGTAAAACCTCACGCCAGTGTTCTCCACTGGCGTGTTTGTTTATGACTCCGTGCCACCCACTGTCATGGCATCAAGTTTCAGCGTTGGCTGACCCACGCCAACCGGCACACTTTGCCCTGCCTTACCGCAGACGCCGACGCCTCGGTCAATCGCGAGATCATTACCCACCATCGACACTTGTTGCATCGCCTCAATACCACTGCCAATCAAAGTGGCCCCTTTCACAGGCGTGGTAACTTTACCGTTCTCAATTAAATAGGCTTCAGAGGTCGAGAACACAAATTTACCCGAGGTAATATCCACTTGTCCGCCACCAAAGTTCGGCGCATACAAACCGTGCTCAACACTAGCAATAATATCACTCGGCGTACTGTCGCCACCCAGCATGTAGGTATTGGTCATACGAGGCATGGGTAAATGCGCGTAAGATTCGCGACGGCCGTTTCCGGTCGGTGCCACTCCCATCAAGCTCGCGTTGTGCTTATCTTGCATATAGCCTTTAAGCACCCCGTTTTCGATCAGGACGTTATATTGGCCCGGCACGCCTTCATCATCGATATTGAGCGAGCCGCGACGGTCCGCCATCGTGCCATCATCAACAATGGTGCAAAGCGGTGAGGTCACTTGCTCACCGAGGCTGCCGGTGAAGACAGACGATTCTTTACGGTTGAAATCGCCCTCCAAGCCATGCCCGACCGCTTCATGCAATAGTACGCCCGGCCAACCCGCACCTAACACCACAGGCATGGTGCCAGCAGGGGCGCCTTCTGCACGCAAGTTTACCAGCGCTAAACGAATCGCTTCATCAGCAAACTGTAGCGCCGTGCTTTTTCCGTCTTGCTCTTGCAAGAACACCTCGTAACCATAACGGCCACCGCCTCCGGCACTTCCCCGCTCACGGCGTCCATCCTGCTCAACGAGCACAGACACAGACAAACGGACTAGAGGGCGAATATCCGCGGCATAGGTTCCATCCGTGGCGGCAATCAATACTTGCTCGTACAAGCCATTAATACTGGCACTGACTTCTTTCACTCGCGGCTCTTTGGCACGAATGTAGCTGTCGATTTCTTTCAGCAATGCGATTTTTTGCTCGCGGGTTAGGCTACCGAGCGGATCAAGCGGGCCATAGTATTGACCACCTCGAACCGTGCGAAAGGCACTGACTTGACCCTGCCCACCTTTGGGTGCAATCCCGCGTGCGGCGGTCGCACTTTGCATCAAGGCATCAGCGTTAAGTTGGTCCGAGTAGGCAAACCCGGTTTTCTCACCCGTGATAGCGCGTACACCTACACCTCGATCGATATTGAACGAGCCGTCTTTGATGATGCTATCTTCCAAGACGAGCGACTCGTGCCACGTTGATTGGAAAAAAACGTCGCCGTAGTCAATTTGACGACCACTCAGGTGAGCCAGTGTCTCTTGGAGATGCGACTCACTGATCCCCGCAGGGCGCAATAAGGTTTCTTCGACCTGTTCCAGACTCATTCGCTTACTCTTGGTTGAGGCTATTTATACTAGCCAAAGATAAAAAGATGATGCGCCGAGGGTGCGCTATTTCAATTGGGTTTGCAACCGAGCGTGGTCGAGCACCGGCATTTTACGGCGAATGGATTCACCGATGCTCAGATCAAGCTCCGCCCACGTCACACCGGGGTCGTCCCCTAGTGACGCGACCACTTGCCCCCAAGGGTCGATAATCATCGAATGCCCCCACGTTTGACGGCCTTTACTGTGCTCACCACACTGCCCGGCAGCAATCACCCAGCATTGGGTTTCAATCGCGCGGGCGCGCAGCAATGCCTCCCAGTGCGCCTGTCCCGTGACGCGCGTGAACGCCGCCGGCACAGTTAAAATATCGGCGCCTTGCGCTCGCAACGCATGATAGAGCGGCGCAAAACGCACGTCATAGCAGATGCTTAACCCCAAGCAACCAAATGGCGTGTCCACGGTGGCAAGTTGATCACCGGCTTGAAAGTAGTCCGACTCCCGATAACGTCCATGGGCATCCGCCACTTCCACATCAAACATATGGAGCTTATCGTAGCTACCTCGCAAATGTCCGGCATTGTCGAACACCAAGCTTGCGCTACTCAAACGGCCATTGTCGTTTTGGATCGGAAAGGCCCCCACCACCAGCCAGATATCGAATTGGTGCGCCATTTCTGCCAGTTGGCGCTGGATAGGGCCATGCCCTAACGGCTCGGCATGCCGTTGGTAATCTTGTTTGTCACCAAATACCAAGGCATTTTCTGGCGTCAGTGCCAGTTTGACGCCTTGTTGATGCAACCGCTGCAAACTGGTTTGCAGTACGTCCATGTTCTGCACCGGATCGGCGCCCGAATTCATCTGGATGATGCCGACTTTCATCATGCTCACTCCTTGGCTTGTTCTGCCTGTTGGCGCAATCGTTCCGTGGCATCGGCGGGCAAGGTTAGCGCCTCTTGATTACGGGAAATTTCCCGAATGTCAGGCGTACCAATCGGCCCAGTGACTTGATAGCGAACCTGTGTAAAGACATCCACAACCGGCGAAATCGCCGTGGTGACGGCCAATACGTAGAGCGCCGTTTGTGGCGTAACAGCAAACGCGCTGAGCACAGGGATCCCAGAGGTAATATCTGGCGTAAAGCGCACATCCGCGTTGACTTGGTTGCTGACCAAGTTAGCGATACCTCTGATAACCATATCACCTGCTAATCCATCCATGCGGATATTATCGGTCACGACCACGCCATTTGTGATCACCGCACGGCCCGTAATGTCATCAAACGCCAGCCCATCTTCGAATACGCCAGAAAAGTCGAGTTGGATTTTGCGTAGAATAGAATCCAAGCTAAATAAGCCCAGCAGTTTTCCCGCTCCCCCGACGCCACTGATGTAACCATCTTGGATATCGGCACGGACTTCACCATTTAAACTCGTGATATCCGCTTGCCACGGCAGTCCGCCATAAGAGATATCCGCTTGCGAGGTAAAACGCGCATCTTGGATCCCACCGCTGACCCCAAAGCGCCCCATTAAATCCGACGTGCTATCGCCATTTAACTGTATGGAGAGCGCCGTTTGATTGCGCTGATCCTCATCGATTAACCAACTGCCGCTTACCGCCGCTTGGTTTTGACCGCTCTCGATGGTCAATGAGGTTAAGTCTATGCGTTCTTCTTGCTTGTCGAGTGATGCAGAAACTCGCCCAAGTCGATAGCCTTGTAGCCATAAATCTTTGATCAATATATAGGTGGATGGCACCGCCGCCAATAGCGCCTTGTCAGCGGCAGAGGCTCGGCTGTCCACCGGTGCGAACAGGGGCGCATTAGGATCGTTTTCGGCGGTATCGGCGATCATATTGATATGCCAATGATCGACATCGATCGCTAAGCGTCCTCCCGTCGGCCACTGGGCGCGGCCGCTAAGCTCATTACTCCCGAGTAAGGCGTCCCATCCTTGTGGCTTTTTGCGCACAGCAAGAGACACTTGATTAAACCTCAGTTTGTCGGCATCTAAGCGAGCGATGCGTGCGTTCACTTTAGTGGGCACCGGTAAGGTCGGAAAATCACTGTGCCCTTGTGGCCATTGCGGCGTCACGTCACGCCATAGGTCACGCCACGGCATTATATCTAGCTGTGCCAAGTCAATATCCAACCGATGCCCTTGCGTCGCCAAGAGTGAGGTGGCCTGTTCGCCCACATGCCATTGGCTTGCAGTGATCACGGGACGATCGCCTTGGGTATTAATACGCGCTTGATAGCTAACCGCCGGTAACTGAATTCGCCCTTGTAGCCCTTCGCTGTTGCCCGTTGCCGCCAGCGAGGCGCTACCGGTTGACCAACGCGGTTTAGCCAGTGGCGCGGGCAATGTTGACTGCAAAGGCGTGGTGTCGATATCAACACCCAGTTGGTAGTCAAAACCGATGTCATGCAGCGTCAGGCCCAAGGTCGCCTGCCAACGGGCACCACCAGCAAGATAATCCTCGAGCGGTAACGACAATTGAGCCAGCAAAGGGGCGACGTCCCAGTCCGCATCCAGATTAAGATCCAGCTGATAACCTGCCGCATCGGTTTGTCCGTCAAAATCGACCTTGATGGGCTGGCCCAGCCATTGGGCCGTCAGCGCCCGAGTGCGGATAGTATCATCGTCAAAGCGCAGTCTACCTGCGACATTATCCAGTTGCATGGACGGTGCCTGAATCAGCACTTGGTTCCCCGCAAAGCGCACTTCACCTGTGGCGTGCGGCTGACTGCCGTCGAGAGGGATATCGAGCGCTAAATTGGCATCTACCAATCCCTTAACTTGAACATGCGTCAACGCCGCGCCCACTGAGTCGACGAGTGGGGTCGCCAACATATAACGACGGACCGCATCCCCGGTGGCGGATAAATCTGCCGCTAGGGTTAATGTGCTATCCGGCGCCTCCATATCCGCGATATCGGCGCGAACCTGACGGCTGATCGCATCGCCAAGACGTACATGATCGCCCTGAATGGTTAGCCGTGCGTTTTCAAACAAGAGCTCAGCATCCAACTCGGTCAGAGTAGGCCATGCGGTATTAAAACTGAATGCGCCTTGGCGCAGCGGCACTCGCGCTTGGAAGACACCGTCATGTTGACGGTACGGAAACGCATTTAACGCGCCAAACCATAAAATGTCACTGCCTTGCGCCTGCCCGCCTTGAATCGCACGAGAGAGGTAATCGGTGAGTGAATCTGGCATCGCACGGATGGGTAAATAGCGCCCCGTTTGGCCTGCATCGTGCACATCGGCGTTAGCATAGAGCGCCAGAAACGGTGAACCTTGTGCAGGAATGTCTAAGCGAAACGCGCCGCGCGCCGCCAAGTCTGCCGCTTGGAGGGCAATCGCATCACTCCAAACCGTCAAAGTATCGCCACGATCCGCCCATTGCACCGTCACCTCCCCATGCTCAAGCGGTAACGGCGCTTGAAAAAAATCACCATAGGGGAGTGATTGTTGCCCTAATGCTAAGGTCGCCTTGCCTTGATGTCCCTGACCGGACACGGTGACATTTAACCCCTCAAAGGCCGGGAAATAGCCCCATTGATTGGCGCGAATGTCAGAGAAAGAGGCTTGATAGCGCAGCGGCGTATCAGGGGACTGACTCATTGCCAGCGAGTCCACCATACCGGTCGGTGAAAGGACGTCTATCAGTTGATGCTGACGGTCAGATTGGCTCAACAATCCAACTAACGGACGTAATGCCGCGATATCAATGTGACGGGCATTCAGCTGCCAGTTGGACACGTTTCCTTGCCAAGATAGTTGATTGAGCGCCGGCAGCGTGGTATCCCCTTGCTGAACCCAAACCCCATCGCTATCCACACGCCATTGCTGGTCCTCTCTTGCCTGCAGTTGCACGCGGCTGTCTTTGAGCGCCCATTGCTGCGAGGCCCCTTGCTGATCGCGCCACGTCAAAGCCAAAGTATCGACACCCAGCAAGGCATTCGCCACTTGGCCTTTCTCAACCCGCAGCCATGCATTGGCATCTAAGCGCGCATTGTCAATCGTCACTGACGGCGTGAAGCGCTTCATCAGCCACGGTGCCAAATCCATGTTTTCGCTAGCCAGATAAAAATCACCACTGAGCGAGTCCAACCCGTCGGTCTCGGTAAAGGCCGCATTGACGCGGATTTTTTCCAGCTCTGTCCCCGCAATCCCAATGGTGCCCTGCGCATGATGCTGACCATTTTGATTACGCCACAACAAGTTATCAATATTCAGCGTCTGCGCCGCCAATGAAGGTGTGACAAGAACAAGACGAGCGTTGGTGACAGAGAACTGGCCAAGGCGAGCTAAAAACAAATCTTCAAGGCGCTCACGTACCCCGGTGCTATCTTTTTTATCGGGCAGTTGACCACTGTTAAAGGTCAGCCCATCGAGGGTAACATGGGAAAACACCGGTTGACGGCGGGATAGGCTCGCAAAAACATCCAATTTTAGATCAATGTGGTTTGCGGTCAGTAATGGCGGGCTGTTATCACTGGTGGTCAAGGCGACATGATTGAGTTGCAATGACGGCGTAAGGTTGCGCCATTGGCCAGCAATAGTCCCAAGACGCGCGCTAAAGCCCGTTTGCTCGCTAACCCATTGTCGTAGCGGCTCACGCACCATATCCACGTTGGGCAATAAAAAGCGCAAACCGCCAATAAAGACGGCGGTTAACAGAATAAGACTCACGACGCCAGCTAGCAACCAGCGTCCAATTTTCGCGGCCCAGGTCATGGATTACATCATTACTACGTCAAACTGCTCTTGGGTATACAAAGGCTCGGATTTCACCTTTACTTGCTTGCCAATAAAGACTTCAAGCTCTGCGACTAAGTGGGAGTCCTCTTCTACCAAAGCTTCCACCACAGCAGGCGAGGCATATACCACAAATTTGTCGGCATCATAGGCACGGTTCACCCGAGTGATTTCTCTTAGCACTTCATAGCAGACGGTTTCTACCGTTTTCACCGAGCCTCGGCCTTCACACGTTGGACACTCGCCACACAGCACATGTTCAATACTTTCGCGCGTGCGTTTGCGGGTCATTTCCACTAAGCCGAGCTGGGTAAAGCCATTAATGTTGGTTTTTACCCGATCATGACTTAACGCTTGTTCCAGCGAGTGCAACACGCGGCGGCGGTGTTCGTCGGTACTCATATCGATAAAATCGATGATAATAATACCGCCCAAATTACGCAGACGCAGTTGACGAGCAATGGCCCGTGTTGCTTCAACATTAGTATTAAAGATAGTCTCATCAAGGTTACGGCGCCCAACAAAGGCCCCGGTATTGATATCGATGGTGGTCATGGCCTCGGTTTGATCAATGATCAAATAGCCCCCCGACTTCAACTCCACCTTACGTTCCAACGAGCGCTGGATTTCGTTTTCGGTGTCGTACATATCAAAAATCGGTTGCTGACCATCGTAGTAAGCAAGCTTGCCGGCAAGCTCGGGGACAAATTCAGAGGTGAATTCTTCCAATGTATCATATGCTTGACGAGAGTCGACCCGAATCAAATCCAGCTCGGTGCCAACAAAATCACGCACAATACGCTGCGCTAATGCCAACTCACCATAGAGCATGGATTTTGATTTATACCGTGCGCGCCGCTCTAAGACCTTCTTCCACAACCGTTTTAGAAAGGCTGCATCTTGCGCCATTTCTTTATCCGTCGCGCCTTCAGCCGCGGTGCGGATAATAAAGCCGCCCAACTCATCGCAATAGTCACTGACAATACGTTTTAGACGACTGCGCTCCTCTTCACTTTCGATACGCTGTGACACGCCAACATGCGACGCGCCCGGCATAAAGACCAGATACCGCGACGGCAGAGTGATGTCCGTGGTCAGACGAGCGCCTTTGGTGCCCAAGGGGTCTTTGACCACCTGAACCACAATGTCTTGTCCTTGGCGTACCAATTCAGAAATATCGCGCACTTGAAATTGCTGCTTCTCATTCTCAGAGACACACTCAGTGTGCGGCACGATATCCGAGGCGTGCAAAAAAGCCGCTTTATCTAAGCCAATATCGACAAAGGCTGCCTGCATCCCAGGCAAGACACGACTCACTTTCCCTTTGTAGATATTGCCTACGATGCCGCGCTTCGCTTCTCGCTCAATATGGATTTCTTGAAGGTTGCCACCTTCTATCATCGCCACCCGCGTTTCGCTAGGTGTGACATTGATTAACAGTTCCGCACTCATGGTTTCCCCGACATCTCAAAAATGGGCCTGACGGTTGTTCAGGCCATAAATTGCTTGAGCAGCTGCTCGGTTTCATACAATGGCAAACCAACGACCGCGTGATAACTGCCGTCGATACGGGTAACAAACTTGCCGCCAAGGCCTTGAATGGCGTAGCCGCCCGCTTTATCCATAGGTTCTTTCGATTGCCAGTACGCGCGAATATCGTCATCGGTCAACTCACGAAACCACACCCGTGTTGTTACCACAGTGGTCACTTGCTTCATCGCATTGGCAACGGTCACCGCCGTCATCACTTGATGCTCACGGCCAGATAGCTGTTTGAGCATACGTGCCCCATCCGCTTCATCGCGCGGTTTTTCCAGTACCTGCTCGCCATCGACGACGATCGTATCGGCGCCTAATACAGGTAAATGACCACCGGTTTTTGCGACTCCCGCACGTGCTTTGTCTTGTGATAAACGAGACACATAAGCATAAGGCGATTCACCGGCTTTTTGCTGTTCTTCAACATCCACCACTACCCGCGAAAAGTTGATGCCCATATCAGTCAACAACGCTTGGCGTCGCGGTGAGCCTGAGGCCAGATATAAATCAATGCTCATGATATCCCTCTAACGAATTGCAAAACGACGACGCACCCGGCGGAGCAGCAAGAAAAGCCAAGGCCACAGTATAAAGTTAAGCACACCTGCCCAGAGCTGCTCTGGATTAAACTGTACGTCAGAGACGAGGTACTCCGCCCAGAACTCGATCAACTTTCCCGCGAGGGTTAACAGCGACAGTAGCAACGCTTGTTGCCAGTAAGACATGTTGCGCAAAAGTTGAAAGTTGAGCGCGACAAGATAGACCAAGATCGCCATCATTAAACCGCGCACCCCTAATGTTGACCCTAACATCAGGTCCCACAGCAAGCCCAGCACGAGTGCCGTGCCAACATTGACCCGGTGCGGCAAAGCCAACACCCAGTAGAAGGTCACCAGCAACACCCACGATGGTCGAAAAGGCGCGAGTTCGCCAGGCCAAGGCGCTGCTTGTAAGATAAGTGCAGCAATAAAAGTCAGCCAAATCACCAGATGACCGCGAAATATTGAATTTGCCACTATTGCGACTCTCCTTTTTCGTTAGATGCCACGGCATCCTCGGGTTGAGAGCCTGCTTGTTCGCTATCTTGCTCAGGATCCGCTTGCTCAGGCGTCGGCCAGACCAACAGCAAATACCGGAGACGATCAAATTTCACCGCCGGCGTTGCCTTGACCTGAGCAAATGGCCGTTTGTTGTCAAACGAAAACTCCGTCACCGTGCCCACCGGATAACCTTCCGGAAAAACACCGCCCAATCCCGACGTGACCAGCTTGTCACCGACCTTAATATCGGTACTGCTCGGAATGTTGTCCAAGCCGATATACGCTGTCGAACCCCGCCCGGAGGCAATCACTCGAATATCATTGCGCATTACCTGCACAGGAATCGCGTGGGTAGGATCGGTTAATAGCAGCACCCGGCTATTGTGCGCGCCCACATAGGCAATTTGCCCCACCACACCGTGCTCATTGATCACCGGTTGGCCTTCGTAAACACCATTGGTGCGCCCTTTATCCAGCATCACTTGATGTTTATAGGGATCGGAGTCGACCGCCATAACCTCAGCGACCATTTTTCGCTCATCGCGAACAAACGGCGAGCCGAGTAACTCCCGTAAGCGTTGGTTTTCGCGCTCTGTTTGCGCTAACAACAACTGATCACTTTCAAGGCGCAATACTTGCGTACGCAGCGCCTCATTTTCGGCCACTAGACGCCGGTGAGATTGAAACTGCGTCACCAACGCATCTAGCGTGTCCCTTGGAACGTTCGACGCATATTGCAGCGGTGCAACCAGTGTATTGAGGAAATAGCGAACGCCAGCAAAGGCGTCAAGACGACTATCAGCCAGCATAAGGCTGACTGATAGTAAGAGAGCGAAAAACAGGCGTAGTTGCAGAGACGGGCCTCTGCCAAACATAGGTTTCATGATGAAAACAACCTGTTTGTTGGCACGATCACCTTAGTCTTCGCTAAAGAGGTCGCCGCCGTGCATGTCAATCATTTCAAGCGCTTTACCGCCACCGCGTGCCACGCAGGTCAATGGATCTTCTGCCACCACCACAGGGATGCCGGTTTCTTCCGTCAGCAAACGGTCCAAATCACGCAGCAGCGCACCACCGCCTGTGATCACCATACCGCGCTCAGAGATGTCAGACGCTAGCTCAGGTGGACATTGTTCTAGCGCGACCATCACGGCTGAAACAATTCCGGTCAGCGGCTCTTGCAGCGCTTCAAGAATTTCATTCGAGTTCAGAGTAAAGCTACGCGGCACCCCTTCAGCGAGGTTACGACCACGCACTTCAATCTCACGCACTTCATCGCCCGGATACGCCGAGCCAATTTCGTGCTTGATGCGCTCTGCGGTCGCTTCACCAATCAAGCTACCGTAGTTACGGCGCACGTAGTTGATGATGGATTCGTCAAAGCGGTCACCACCGATACGTACTGATGAAGAGTACACCACACCATTTAGCGAGATCACAGCCACTTCAGTGGTACCACCGCCGATATCGATCACCATCGAACCTGTGGCTTCTGATACCGGCAGGCCTGCACCGATCGCCGCCGCCATTGGCTCGTCAATCAAATACACTTCACGAGCACCCGCACCGAGTGCTGACTCACGAATCGCACGGCGTTCAACTTGGGTCGAACCACAAGGAACAGCGACCAGCACACGCGGGCTTGGGCGCATATAGCTGTGATCGTGTACCGATTTGATAAAGTGCTGCAGCATTTTCTCAGTCACATAAAAGTCGGCAATCACACCATCTTTCATCGGGCGAATGGCCGCAATGTTTCCAGGCGTACGACCCAGCATTTGTTTGGCGTCGTGACCCACAGCAGCCACACTTTTTGGCGAACCTGCTCTGTCTTGGCGAATGGCAACAACAGAAGGCTCATCAAGAACAATGCCTTGTCCTTTTACGTAAATCAGCGTATTGGCGGTTCCCAAGTCAATCGATAGATCGTTGGAAAACATCCCGCGAAGTTTCTTAAACATGATGGTCGGTTAATCCTGCAAGCTGTGAAATCAGACAAATTGAGCTAAATGTATCAACGCGCACGGTAAGCGGCAAGATACGGCGCTGTAAACCTGAATGAGATCTGAGTTTTTTTTCATTGCGCTGTCATTTTGATGATTTTTTCATCGAAAAACATGCCAGCTTCCTATTTTGTCCACTTTGCTATTGCGACATCGGTGCCTCTTGGCAAGAGGGACGGATGACTAATTCGGTCTTCGCATGCTGTGTCGGCGTTGCTTCATAATAACTGAGGTAACAAGACGGTGCGGGATTATCATGATAGACCCACACGTAATCGACGCCGGCTTGGCTGTCATGCGGCTTGGGCAGCCAGCGCTCTTCTTCTTTGAGTACACCAATTAATTGCGGTAAGTCACTGGCTACTGGATACCCAAATTGCACGTCAATGGTGGCGCCTTCGACCGTTAAAGTCCCGCGAGGCTGATCCGCGATATTCGAGGCTTGCGCTTGTTCATAGGTCTGCACCATCACATTATCAATGGCACTTTTTAGCCCTTTCAACGCCGTCACGTTCGCATCCGCCTCATAATCGTAGAATTTGGGCACCGCAACAACCACAAGCAAACCTAAGGTACACAACAGAAGAATAAATTCGAGCCATGTTCGCCCTGCCTGTTGCTGCTTGCGATTCACTTGATTCTCCTCTGTTGTCATCGTTTCCCCCAGCGGCGGCGTTTCTTTTGCGCAGGATGAGGCGACATTTCCGCACCGAGTAAGCGCCCTTGTCCCCCCACGACGCCCAGCTCTTTGACTACCTGCCACTCTAGATCCGTTTCCACACCTACTGCCAAGACGTCGGTGGTAGTGGCTTCACACGCCCCCAGCATACTGCGTAAGTACAATTGGTTTTCAGGGCGCTGATGAATATTACGCACTAAGCTACGATGTAACTTGATATACGCTGGCTGAATATCTTTTACATAGTGAGTGCTCACTACTGTTCGACCAGCTTGGTCGACCACGAGTCGGCACCCTAACGCGGCTATCATTCTCAAACAAGGGCGCGCCGCGTCAAATTGCGCCACTAAGGCACCTTCAGACACTTCCACCAACAAACGATTGAGGATACTTCGGGGTGTTTGCAATAACGCATCACGCAACCAAATCACAAATTCGCGTTGGCAAAGTGAGTGAACACTTACATTTATAGCATAATTGTCGATATGATCAGCGGTTTTTAACCACCACAGCGCACGGCTCACCGTCGCTTTATCAAACACCACATCCATACCGACCAACTCGACCCCAGGCCAGAATCGAGAGGCTTTTAACACCTTGCCATTTTCGTCTTTGATCCGACCTAAAAGTTCATAGTGAAGACGGGTTTTGCCATCCCGCGCATAGACAGGTTGGCGATACAGCATCGGTCCTTCCCCCGCCATCACCGACTCCAACAGCGTACGCCAGCGCACACTGCCGCGTTTGTCTAAGCGGCGAATGTCTTTGTCAAATTGCGACCAGCCACTATGCCCTTCCAGTTGGGCCGCTCGCAGCGCACGCTCGGCTTCATCCATCAAACGACCTCGACGCTCTCCCGCCCCAAATGAGGTCATTCCCATATGGAACCAGTTGTCGGCATCCAGTGTGTCCGGCGGGCTCAGTTTGTTGAGGGCGTTGGTAAGTTGAGACAAAAAGGGATGGACTTCTTCCCCTGCTTGATTAACCAACAGAATGGCGAAATCCGAGGCAAAGTAGCGAGCCAGTACCGCATCAGGAAAACGTTGGATCGCATTCGATAACACACTGCCCATGCCTTGAATCAGCGCATCAGCGCCTTCTTGACCCTGCTGTTCCAGCAAGTCTTCCCAATCGGCGACACGCACTAAAATCAAGCTGCCTTGGCTCGCATCATCGCTGGCTAACGTGTGCAACCGGTTATCAAACATGACCCGGTTCGCCGCCCCAGTCAGCTGATCAAGGAAGGTATTGGTGCGAATAAAGGTATCAAAGCGACTTCGCTCTTGGCGGGCTTCTTTCAATTCCTCGATTAATTGCGTCAATGCGGCACTGGCAGGAATCGGCCACTCGTGAGCATCGCCATGTTGCGCTTCATCAAGCCTGCCAGCTAAGATTAAGCGCCCTCGCTGCTCCAAGACCTCACTGCCATAAAGCTGGCGGCGTAACCATTGGATCCCCCACGCCAAGCCCAGCACAATCACCAAAATGGCCGCGGAAAGTGAAGACAGTGGCCCAATGGAGTAGGCAAACTCCGCATACGGGGGCACAAAGGTCAGCTTCACAGCAAAGCCGGGATTGTTCGCCAGCGGAATGTCTCGGGTAATCGCTTGTTGCGTGGTCGGGGCTTGATAATGAATTTGCTCGTACTGATAAAGGATGCCCGCATCGGAGTAGATGGTCAGCGAGGTGACATCACTCGCCTTGAGCATTTTAGGCAGCCAACGAGAAAAATACTGGTTGTCCCGTTGCTCGGTGGCCATTTCCTGATCGATCACCTCCACCATGCCATCCACATAGTGTGAGATAAAATCGATACCTAATTGACGAAAGCTAATTGCCCCACCGATAAATAAGACAAAAATCGCACACACCACAATCAGGGTGACAAACGCCACTAATCGATTGGTAAGCTTCATGCCGCTAACTTTGAGGGCGTTGGCTGTTCTTTCCATGATTCTCTGCTGATTCAGGTCGCCTTGATGGTCGAGTAGTCGGTATTATCAGGCTTGGTTATCATAATGTGAATGCTTGTCTGACGATTGGTTATCACCTTTTTCACTATTAAGAGGTTTCATGGACTGGATTACCTGCACGCAAAGCTTTATCTGTGTGGTTGAACAAGGCTCTTTGGCACAAGCCGCCACCAAGTTACACACCTCAAGTTCTGCACTGTCAAAGCGGTTAAGCTGGCTTGAGAGCCAGCTGGGTGTGCAGCTGTTAAAGCGCACCACCCGAAGCCTATCGATGACCGATGCTGGCGATCTGTTTTATCAACGCGCCAAAGCGTGGGTGGATGATTGGCAACAGCTGGTCAGCGAGACCGCATCCACGTTTGGCGAAGTCAGTGGCATCCTGCGTATCGGTGCGCCATTGGTGACAGGGAACCGCTTCTTGGTCAACTTTATTGCTGAGTTTCTTGAGATCTATCCGAAAATCAAAGTCGAGTTGACCACGCTAACTCCCGGCCAATTGCCCGATCTGAATTTAGATGTGGTGATCAGCCGTGAGCTCGACTACTTCAACTCAGCCAGCTACATCGCAGCCAAGCTGTTTGATTTTCAGCCCGGCTTTTTCGCCGCTCCCAGTTACCTCGCTCGTCACGCGCCGATCACCTCACCCACGCAACTGACCGAACACAACGTCCTGCTATATGGCAATTCACACCAACCTCAAGAACGTGTTTTTGAAGACGGAACGCGCTTGCAGTTATCCGGTAATTTTGTCTCTCCCAATCCCGAAGCGCTGGTGAGTGCGGCTGTGATCGGGATGGGGATCATTCTTGGCGGCGCGGGCACCGTCCAAAAAGAGCTCGATCAAGGGTTACTGGTCCCCGTTTTACCAACGCTGAAACAGCCCCGCACATCTGCCTATGCCTACTATCCAAAGTTGGACTATAACCATACCAAGACCAAATTATTTATCGATTTTATCAAGCAAAAAGTTAAGAACTTGTATATCTGAGGGAATGTCACGGCTTAAAAAGCGATAGCGCATGCGCGGCTTTGCGCGATTTTGGAAAAAGTATTTTATTTTTTGTCTATATATCGATAACAACTGCCGCGCTAAGGTAAGGGTCTTTACTCACCTCACAAAACGGACGCGAGATCCATGTCTTACTACAATCCTAAATATCCCGACACACCGGCACTCAAACGTGCGGCCAAAAAGCGTATTCCCGCCTTTGCCTTTGATTATTTATGTGGTGGATGCCACGACGAAATCGGTCTCGCTCATAATTTTGATCGCTTTAAAGACGTCAAGCTACAGTCTGATCTCTTGGCTCCCACCCCTGACATTGATTTATCCGTTGAGCTCTTTGGCCACCGCTATGCCGCGCCCTTTGGCATTGCGCCTGTTGGCTTAYAAGGCTTGATGTGGCCTAAAGCGCCTGAAATCCTTGCCAAAGCCGCACTGGAAGCCAATGTGCCCTACGTACTCAGCACAGTGTCGTCGGCAAGTCTTGAAACTATTGCCGACATTTCTGAGGGCACGGCGTGGTATCAGCTCTATAACCCAACCGATGCCAAGATCCGCGAAGATCTGATGGGCCGCATTAAGCGTGCAGGCTACAAGGTTCTCCTTGTCACCGTCGATGTACCAACCTTTGGTTATCGCCCTCGCGACATCAAAAACGGCTTAGCCATGCCACCCAAAATGAACCTACGCAATATTGCACAAATGATGCAATGTCCAAGCTGGTGTTGGCATACCTTGCTGGCGGGGGTTCCGGAAATGCAAACCCTCAAACCCTACATGCCGAAGAACATGCCCACCAGCGAGTTGGCAAACTTTATGAACAATACCGTGATGGGTGCAGTGGATTTTGAAAGCCTGAAAGTGATCCGTGACAACTGGGATGGCCCCTTGATTCTCAAAGGACTGGTCAATCCTGAAGACGTCGCTCAGGCCGTTGCCCTAGGCGCTGATGGGGTGGTGCTATCCAACCATGGAGGCCGTCAGTTAGACATCGGCGAATCGCCGCTCGATACCATTCGTACTATCGACAAGGCCTATGGGGATAAAATTAAGCTGTTGCTAGACAGCGGCGTACAAAGCGGTGGCAACGTTGCGCAGGCCATGGCCATGGGAGCCGACTTTACCTTACTGGGCCGTACCTTTGTTTACGCGTGCGGCGCCGTGGGGCATCATGGTGGCGAGCACGCAATTGAAATGCTCAAACAACAAATGACGCAAGTCATGGGGCAGCTAAAGTGTCCAACGCCGACACAACTGCCACATTTCCTCAAAGCCGGCCCCGGCGTTTAAGTTCATCAGATAAAGAAAAGCCCCGTAACAACGGGGCTTATCGCTTGTCGAGTAAACCGTTTTTTAGAACGGAATATCGTCGTCAAAGTCAGGCAGATCGTTGTACTGCTGCTGAGGTTGCGATTGTGGCTGAGATTGCGGCGCTGCTTGCTGCTGAGGCGGCTGCTGGTTGAAGTTGTTTTGTGGCTGTTGAGGCTGGCCCCACCCACCTTGTTGCTGCGACTGCTGCATTGGCTGACCTTGACCTGGTCCGGCACGGCCACCAAGCATTTGCATGCTGCCGTTAAAGCCTTGCACCACCACTTCTGTTGAGTAGCGGTCTTGACCACTTTGATCTTGCCATTTGCGCGTTTGCAGCTGCCCTTCAATATAAACTTGCGAGCCCTTACGCAAATACTCGCCAGCCACTTCTGCGGTCTTACCAAACAGAACCACGCGGTGCCATTCGGTTTTTTCACGCATCTCGCCAGTGCTCTTGTCGCGCCATGACTCCGAGGTCGCTAGGCTTAAGTTCGCCACTGCACCACCGTTCGGGAGATAACGGATTTCCGGATCATTGCCCAAATTACCAATCAAGATGACTTTGTTTATGCCACGGCTGGCCATAGGTGACTCCCACTCTTGTTACACGCGAAAACATTTTCGCCTACTGGATAAATAAACACGAAGTCTAGCACGAGCGCCCAAGAGGTTCGATGCTTTTCCACGCGATCTGGTTCCAGATTCTGCATTCACGCTGCGAACCTAAGAACGGTCATACGCTTACATATACGTAGACAACAAAAATAGTTTAGACTGAGTAAAGTCCCCGCGTGAGCGCCTCTCTGCGCTGAATTATGCAATAATACGCACATCGGTGAGCACGCTTTACGTCAGATAAGTAGGAACTTTATGAGCAAGGCAGAAACCACGTCCGATTCTTACACACTGCTTCTCATCTCTCAGCCCAGCATGTCTGTCTCTGCATTGATCGCGTGTTTAGAAAAAGAAATCCGCGGCACCGTTGAACTCGTGAGTCCAGATACGATTCACGAAAAGCTTACCGAGCGTTCTGGGTTAGTCCTGATTGATTTAAGTGCCTTTGACGACACCGCCACCGAGCGTCTTAAACATGCACTCACACCGTATGCTGATCAGCATGTGTTTGCTCTCCTCAATGCCCATGATCTTACCGCGARGGAATTGGCAAGCTGGCCCTTTATTAAAGGGGTATTTAAGAAAGACGATGAGCTAAGCCATCTGTGCTACGGCGTTGAGAAGATGTTCTCGGGAGAATATTGGCTCCCCCGCCACAAAATGGCTGCGCTGATTCACTACTATCAACAGCATTATCAGCAAACTATCGATGAACAAGCCATCGTGCTCACCAACCGTGAGCAAGAAATCTTACGGCATCTGGTCACAGGCGCATCGAATCAAGATATTGCCAATGCGCTTTCGGTCAGCGAGCACACGGTTAAATCACATTTGTATAATGTTTTCAAAAAGATAAATGTAAAAAATCGCGTACAAGCTGTTTTTTGGGCGAAAAACAACTTATCGTTAATCGGATCGGTCGGGCTCGAACTCGGTCCTGACAGTTACGATGATTAATCGCGAATACATCCTCCCGATCCCAACGGCGCACTCGCGCCGTTTTTGCAATAAGGAAGTCGCAAATGGCCTTTGATGTTTTTAATGGCGATGCCGACGGGCTAACCGCGCTGGTACAGTGGCGCCTCGCTTATCCTCAAAATACCACCCTTATCACTGGTGTGAAGCGGGATATTGCGTTGTTGCAACACGTCCCAGTTGAGACCGAACAGGTCAATGTGTTTGATATCTCGATGGCAAAAAACCGTCCTGCCTTAGAGGCCTTATTGCAGGCGGGAGCCAACGTCTTTTATGCAGACCACCATGACAGTGGGCCGCTTCCGACCTCGCCGTTATTGGATGCGCACATTCATACTGCATCGAATACCTGTACCGCGCTGATCATTGACGCCCTACTCGGTGGCCAATATCGTCATTGGGCGCTCGTGGGCGCGTACGGTGACAACCTGAACCGCAGTGCTGACGCCCTAGTGAAGCAAAGCGAGATCGATGCCGCCACGCGCGACCGCCTACAGCGCTTAGGGGTGTATCTAAACTACAACAGTTATGGTGCCAGTTTGGATGATCTACTCATGCCGCCTGCGGTGCTTTATCGCCACATGGCCGGATTTGAAACGCCTGACGACTTTATGCAAGCCTATCCAGATATCGTGATGGCGCTAGCGGAGGGATACCAAACCGATCGTGCTCATGCAGAACAACTTACTGCCGAGTATGACTATGCCGGTGGTGCCGTCTATCTACTACCCAATGCGCCTTGGGCACGGCGTATCAGCGGCATGTTCGGCAATCAGCTTGCCAACCAATCGCCCGATAAAGCTCACGCGGTATTAACGCCAACACCGGATGGAGACTGGATGGTTAGCATTCGCGCCCCCTTAAACCGTCCCCTAGGCGCAGTGGCTCTCGCACAACAATTTGCCACTGGCGGAGGACGAGAAGGCGCGGCTGGAATCAATGCCTTGCCACAAACAAAGCTATCCGACTTTGTATCGGCTTTCAGTCGCCACTACCCGTAAGTTTGCTCAGCCTCTTAACTCTGTCTCGCGTGAGCATGGGTAAAGAGTGTGAACTAACGCATATTCATGTCGTCAGAGTCTGGGTGAGCGATGAGTGAGGGCGTGCGTTTCGCTATACTGGAGCGATCGCGGCTTGCTTCCCTGCGCGTCGCCCAGCAAAATAATGCATAACCTATTGCTGTGGATGGTGTATTTGATTGCCATTCACGTAAATCACGCTGCGGCCTGTATGGCCACATCAGTGACGAATAAAGGATCCAAGATGATTAACAAATGTCTGTTCCCCGCCGCCGGTTATGGTACGCGCTTTCTACCCGCGACCAAGTCCATGCCCAAAGAGATGATGCCTGTCGTCAATAAACCATTGATTGAGTACGGTGTTGATGAAGCACTTGAAGCGGACATCCACGGCATGTGCATTGTAACGGGTCGCGGTAAGCATGCGATCATGGATCATTTCGATAAGAACTATGAGCTGGAGCATCAGATCAGCGGCACCAACAAAGAAGTGCTGTTGGATGATATCCGTAACACTATCGAAAAAGCCTCGTTTACCTATATTCGCCAACATGAAATGCGTGGCTTAGGACACGCCATTTTAACCGGTCGTGAACTGGTGGGTGATGAAGCATTTGCGGTCGTGCTGGCGGATGACCTGTGTATCAACCCGGGGCATGGCGTGCTTAAACAAATGGTGGCGCTATACAAACAATTTCGCTGTTCTATCGTCGCGGTGGAAGAAGTACCCGAAGACGAGACCCATAAATACGGGGTTATTTCCGGGCAAGAGATCAAAGATGACCTTTTCCGCGTAGACAACATGGTGGAAAAACCTGACCCGGGTACAGCGCCGAGCAATTTAGCCATTATCGGCCGTTATATTTTAACCCCTGATATTTTTGAACTGCTCGAAAACACACCACCGGGCAAAAACGGTGAAGTGCAAATCACTGACGCCTTGCTCAAGCAAGCGCAAGCCGGATGTGTGTTGGCCTATAAATTTAAAGGGGAGCGCTTTGACTGTGGCAGCGTGGAAGGCTTTATCGAAGCCACTAATCATTGCTATCAAAACCTCTACTTAGGCGGCAAAAACAAAGACGAAGCCACGGTTAAAAACCCGTAATCCCCGCTCTGCGTTGCGTCTCGACGTAAGGACTTTCCACCTTGGCAAAAGGCTGTGTAAATATACAGCCTTTTTTGTTTGGTCACAGCGCCGTCTGTGCGATACTGGGCACCGGTGACCAATAAGTGAGCTGACTGAGAAGTAGGATAACAATGGATAATATCGACGTCAGAGGCGCGCGTACGCACAACCTCAAAAACATCAACCTAACTATTCCCCGCGATAAGTTGATTGTCATCACCGGGCTCTCTGGATCCGGCAAATCATCTTTAGCCTTTGATACCTTGTATGCAGAAGGACAACGTCGCTATGTTGAGTCTTTGTCGGCTTATGCGCGCCAGTTCCTCTCTTTGATGGAAAAGCCCGACGTTGATCATATTGAAGGCTTGTCCCCCGCTATCTCCATTGAGCAAAAATCAACCTCGCATAACCCGCGCTCAACCGTGGGTACCATCACCGAAGTGTACGATTACTTACGCTTGCTGTATGCGCGGGTCGGGGAGCCTCGCTGTCCGACCCATGATGTGACCTTGGCCGCTCAGACGATTAGCCAAATGGTCGATAAAGTGCTTGCCCTACCAGAGGGCAGCAAACTGATGTTGCTCGCCCCGATTATCAAAAACCGCAAAGGCGAGCACGTTAAAACTCTCGAAAACCTTGCCGCACAGGGCTTTATTCGCGCACGTATTAATGGCGAAGTCTGCGATCTGTCCGATCCACCGACACTCGAACTACATAAAAAACACACCATTGAAGTGGTGGTGGATCGCTTTAAAGTCCGTGAAGATCAACAGCAACGCTTAGCGGAATCGTTTGAAACTGCTCTCGAGCTCACTGGCGGCAGCGCGGTGATCAGCTGGATGGATGGCGACGGCGAAGAGCTGATCTTCTCTGCCAATTTTGCCTGCCCGCACTGCGGTTACAGCATGCAAGAGTTAGAGCCACGCCTGTTTTCCTTTAATAATCCGGCTGGCGCTTGCGGCACCTGTGATGGCTTAGGCGTACAACAGTACTTCGATCCTAAACGGATTATTCAGAACCCTGCGGTCAGCCTCGCCGGTGGGGCGATTCGAGGCTGGGATCGACGCAATTTCTACTACTTTCAGATGCTACGCTCACTCGCTGATCACTACGACTTTGATCTCGAGCTGCCCTGGCAAGATCTGTCTGGCACCATTCAAGACATTCTGCTTTACGGTTCAGGCCCGAAAGAGATCGAGTTTAAATACGTCAACGATCGGGGCGATATTCGTGTGCGCAAACATCCCTTTGAGGGGATCCTCAACAATATGGAGCGTCGCTACCGTGATACCGAGTCTAATGCGGTACGTGACGAGCTGGCTAAGTACATTGCGACTAAACCGTGTGCAAGCTGTGGCGGGTCACGATTGCGTCAGGAAGCACGCCATGTCTTTATTGATGGCCGCAACTTACCTGAAATTTGCGAGCTGAGCATTCAACAAGCCCTCGACTTTTTTGAACAACTAACCTTATCGGGTCAACGTGCCAAAATTGCCGAAAAAGTCATGAAGGAGATCCATGACAGATTACGCTTTTTGGTCAATGTCGGGCTTAATTATCTTAACTTGTCACGAAGCGCCGATACGCTTTCTGGCGGGGAAGCACAGCGTATCCGCTTGGCGAGTCAAATCGGGGCTGGCCTGGTCGGAGTAATGTACGTGCTTGATGAACCCTCCATTGGTTTGCATCAACGAGATAACGCACGCTTACTCGATACGCTGGAGCATTTACGCGATCTCGGAAACACCGTGCTTGTGGTCGAGCATGATGAAGACGCCATTCGCGCCGCCGACTATGTGATTGATATTGGTCCAGGCGCTGGTGCTCACGGCGGACAAATCGTGGCCGAGGGCAGCCTCGACGATATTCTCAACAATGACAACTCGCTAACCGGACAGTACCTCAGCGGCAAGCAGGCGATTGCCGTTCCAGAGACCCGTCGCCCTCGAGATCCCGACAAAATGTTGGTGCTTAAAGGTGCAACAGGGAACAACTTAAAACATGTCGATTTACACTTGCCCGTAGGCTTATTCACCTGTGTCACCGGCGTATCTGGGTCAGGAAAGTCGACATTAATTAACGATACCTTCTTTAAAGTGGCCCACCAGCAACTCAATGGTGCCACCACCGCCGAACCCGCGCCTTACGAGTCTATTGACGGGTTAGGACATTTCGACAAAGTGATCGATATTGATCAAAGCCCCATTGGGCGTACTCCACGTTCAAACCCAGCCACCTATACGGGGATCTTTACGCCGATACGTGAGCTCTTCGCCGGCACGCAAGAGGCTCGGGCACGCGGGTATAAAGTGGGTCGCTTTAGCTTTAACGTACGCGGCGGTCGCTGCGAAGCCTGCCAAGGCGATGGGGTGATCAAAGTAGAAATGCACTTCTTGCCCGATGTGTATGTGCCTTGTGATGTGTGTAAAGGGAAACGCTACAACCGCGAAACACTCGAAGTGCGCTATAAAGGCAAAACTATCGATGAAGTCTTGGAAATGACCGTCGAAGACGCACGTGAATTTTTCGACGCCGTCCCCGCTATCAAGCGTAAGCTACAAACGTTGATGGATGTCGGTCTGAGTTATATTCGTCTAGGCCAAGCCGCCACCACCTTATCAGGCGGCGAAGCACAGCGGGTAAAACTGGCCCGTGAGCTATCTAAGCGCGATACCGGTAAAACGCTATATATCCTTGATGAACCGACAACCGGCTTGCACTTCCATGATATTCAGCAGTTGCTGAATGTGTTGCATCGCTTACGCGAACAGGGCAACACCATTGTGGTGATCGAGCATAACCTAGATGTGATTAAAACCGCAGATTGGATCATCGATTTAGGACCTGAAGGCGGTAACGGCGGCGGTGAAATCATTGCTCAAGGTACGCCAGAAGAGATCGTCAATGTGGTTGGTAGCCACACGGCCCACTTCTTGAAGCCCATGTTGGAGCGATAATGACACAGGCGTTACCCACCCACCGAGTGAAACGAAAACCGCTTACGGTGCCCTTTTTAGGGGCACTGGCGGCGTTATGGCTGATCTGTTTGCCATTGTATTCGGTCGACTTGCCGTTGGTGGGTATTCGCCATCCTGCTGCCGCTCTGTCGTTACTCACGCTTAGCTTGGTATTGGGGTTTGCCGGACTGGAAGTGTGGCGACAGCACACATGGCGCGTCACTCACTTAACCTGGGCGTTAGTGGCCGCCACGCTCTGTGCCAGTGTGCCATATCTTTATCCGCAAGCGGCAACGCTAAATAGCGGCTATGCCATCGCCGCATTGGTTCTCAGCCTCGGTTTTTTCTCCAGCTTACAGCAGTTTATTTTTAATCATGCCCAGCGACAAAAGCTACTGGCCGTCTTGATGCTTGCCTCTTGGTTGGCCATCCTTTCCGTCTTAGGCAACCAATCGCCACCGGGCATAGCGCCTTTTAAGTTTGAACATTGGGTGCCGCATTTACCCGCTGCCGTGACCCATGCGTTATTACTCACCGGCCTAAGTTTGGCGGCTTATCTGCTCGCCCGAGAGCCAAGTAACCGCTACCGCCATCCCATAACGCAAAGCGTGTTGGTGTTCACGCCAGTGGTTATCCTGCCCGTGCTTGCCATGCAAGGACGACCGCTACTGCTCCTGTTTGCCCTTTGCGCCATTGCCTTGCAACAAGTTTATCTCAGTCGCTTTGCGACGCGGCGCCAGCATCTTGCGTGGCTGGCCGCCATGTCTGCCGGTGCGTTACTCGCGGTGTTCGGACTGACCGGGCAAGAAAGCTGGCAATGGCTCACGCCTCAAGACAAACGCGCACTGTGGCTTGCATGGCAGCAATTTCAACAAACGCCTTTTTTTGGCGTTGGCATGGGTCATGGACAAACGACTCTACTGCTCGCATCGGCGGCACATCCGGGACACACTGGCCCCGTGAAATTGCCGAGCGCGCTAGCATTGTGGTTATTGGAAGGTGGGCTTGTGATAGCACTGGCGTATCTTGCGGTGATACTGCCACTGGCGCTTCGCATTATCCGCGCCCCTTCAGGCACGCGGCGTATGCTCGTTGCGCTCGTGCTTCCGCCACTCACTGGCTTGCTTATCTATCCGGCCAGCGGTACGCAGTGGTTTAACGGTATTTTACTGCTCATGTGGCTGTACTGGCTGGATAATTTAACCAGCAAATACCAACGAATCACATTTTCTACCGCCGAATATGGGCAGCGTATCGCGACACGCAGTATTGTCACTGTAATGATCTTGGTGGGATTGTTGTGCCTATCATCGGTGTATTTAGCCAATCGCTACCTGCGTGACTCTTTATTAACCTCTCAGCGTATTGCGCTCTACCAGCAACATCCATGGTGGCAAAGCAAACTCACCCAAGGGCTCGCGGAACAGCACTTTCAGCACACCCTAGAGACACTGTCGGATGCCGAGCGCCACCAGCACCTGCACCTATGGCTGCAGCATGTGGCACAACACCCCACGTTTACGGGTTACCAGCATGCTTACCAGATTGCACTGCAAATTGGCGATACGCAGCGGGCACGCGATATTCAGCAAGAGGCGCGATATTTGTTTCCGCAAGCCGCCAAGGTGTGGACCACTCGCCACACCTTACCGATGCGCACTCCGCCGGAATAACGTACGCTTAGCGCAGTGCGTCGCCCAGTGCTTTTAAGCATAGCGCGATGTTTTCTTCACGCGCACTGTAACCCATCAAGCCAATTCGCCATGCCTTACCAGCGAGATCGCCCAAGCCAGCACCGATTTCGAGGTTATAGGTGTTGAGCAAATGTTGGCGTACCGCGCCATCATCGACGCCATCCGGGATATACACCGCGTTSAATTGCGGCAAGCGATAAGGCTCATCCACCACAAAGCGGATACCTAAATCGTCCAACCCCGCTTTTAAGCGTTGATGCATGGTTCGATGACGCTGCCAAGCGTTCTCAATTCCCTCTTGATATAACTTGAGCAATGATTCATGTAACGCATACAGACTATTGACCGGTGCAGTATGGTGATAACTGCGTTTGCCGTCACCGCTCCAATAGCCCAGCACTAAGCTTTGATCGAGAAACCAGCTTTGCACCTTGTGGGTGCGCGCTTGCATTTTTTCAACGGCACGCGCTGAGAAGGTGACCGGCGATAGGCCCGGAACACATGACAAGCATTTCTGACTACCAGAGTAGACCGCATCAAGTTGCCATTCATCGACTTTCAAGGGTACACCGCCAAGTGATGTTACGGCATCAACAATGGTAAGGCAGCCGTGCTCGCGCGCCAGCGTCGCCAGTGTTTGCGCATCTGAGCAAGCGCCCGTGGAGGTTTCAGCATGAACAAACGCGACGATGCTAGCTTCTGGGTGCGCTTTTAATGCCGCTTCCACCTTTTCAGGGCTGACAGGCTCGCCCCATGCATCGTCAACCATCACCGCGTGTGCACCACAGCGTTCAACGTTTTCTCGCATTCGGTCGCCAAACACCCCATTGCGACAGACAATCACGGTATCACCGGGCTCTACAAGGTTAACGAAGCACGCTTCCATTCCTGCACTCCCGGGGGCAGAGACCGCAATGGTAAACGGATTCTCGGTCTGAAAGGCATATTGTAAGAGCTGTTTGACCTCATCCATCATCGCAATAAAAAGGGGATCGAGGTGTCCCAACGTCGGACGACTCAACGCCTGCAACACTTGCGGAGAAATATCAGACGGGCCAGGGCCCATCAGGGTGCGCTCTATCGGCTGAAATGAGCGGATATCGGAAATTGAAGTTGCCATAACCTATCCTTGTGTCTGCTAAATTTGCGCTTTCCGTTATAGCATACTTTGTGTTCATCGCCCCATTGTCACATTGCGAACTTACGTGCTAGAGCGCATATTCAACAGGTGGCGGATAGCAGCGACATAGGTGCCTGATCGTCGCTTTGCAACTCAATTGGCGGTTGACAACCACTCACCAGCGCCCGTAATGTAACCACTCACCATGTGGATCAACACATGGCCGAACATACAGAAGAGGTGCATCACTSAGGCAGTTATCACGCGGAGCCCTACTCCAAGGCGTGATAATCAGGGGAGGCGATGCCGAGGGGGTTCCGACAGGGTAAGGAGCCGCCGGCCATGAAGGCTGAATCCTTCAGGCTGTCACTTGTCATCCATTTGGACAGACAGGTGGAGCGCTTCTGGCAGAATGCCTGCCGTTTGCTCTTCCTTTTTGCTCGCGTTTGCGACGTGACTTCTGATGTTCCCCACTGACTTTTAAATATGTTGAATCAATGAGCACGAGCTCAAAAGGGGAAAAGGACGTGAACCCGTTACCATCTATTTCAGTCGCTAAATTTGGCGGCACCAGTGTTGGCACCTTTGCCGCCATGCAACAAAGTGCCGCAGTGATTATGCGCCACCCCGAGACCCGTTTTGTAGTGATTAGCGCATGTGCCGGCGTCACCAACCATCTTGTCGCCTTAGCCCAAGGCATAAAAAACGATGTCTTACGCCAAAACACACTGGATGCAATAGACGCTATCCACCAGCAAATACTGGCAGCTTTGCCCGCTTGTCATCACACCCAAGAAGCAGTGCGAACGCTCCACCAGCAGATTATCTCCTTGAGTGAGCAAGCCTGTGAGGCCCCGAGCGAAGCGCTTACCGATGCCTTGGTTGCCTGTGGCGAGCTTACCTCTACGCACCTGTTTACTCGCTTGCTCGTCCACCTTGGCCTGCCAGCAGCTCGGATTGATGCCCGCGAATATTTGAAAACGGATAGCCAATTTGGTCACGCTATTCCAGATATCGCCCTGACTCAGCAACAGTGTCAGCGCTTGAATGCGCAGCTAGACAATCACATTCTCGTGACCCAAGGATTTATCGGTGCCGACAAAGAAGGACGAACGACCACTCTTGGCCGAGGAGGCAGCGACTACAGTGCCGCTTTGTTTGCCGAAGCGCTCGGGGCAACAAGCTTGGCGATTTGGACCGATGTACCGGGCATTTATACTACCGACCCACGCCTCGCTGCCAAAGCACGTCCTATTGCTGAGATCAGCTTTAGTGAAGCATCGGAGATGGCGACGTTTGGCGCCAAAGTGCTCCACCCGTCCACGCTATTACCCGCGGTACGCCAGCATATTCCTGTCTTTGTCGGGGCGGCCTGTGCGCCGGAAAAAGGCGGGACTTGGATCCGAGAACACGCGGAATCATCCCCCCTATTCCGCGCCATTGCGTTACGCCGAAATCAAACCATGGTGACCTTGACCAGTTTGACGATGTTCCAAGCGTATGGCTTTCTTGCCAACGTCTTCGCGATCCTAGCGCGCTATCAGATCTCCGTCGATCTGATCACTACCTCCGAAGTCAGTGTGTCTTTGACGCTCGATCAAACCAATACACAAGGTGAGGTGCCCCGTTTGCCTGATGCCGCCTTGGAGGAACTCTCGACCTTGTGCCATGTTGACGTTTGCCAACACTTGGCCGTGGTCGCCTTAATTGGTAATGAGATGCGTCATACTCCGGGGGCGGTGACGCCGGTATTTAACGCCTTAGATACCGCCACCTTGCGCATGATTTGTTATGGCGCGAGTAATCACAATGTCTGTATGGTGGTTGATGACGACAGTGCCACCGAGGTAGTGCAGCGTTTACATACACAGCTTTTTGAGTAACACCCAAAAGAAAAGCCAGCGCGCGCTGGCTTTTCTCGGTTAGGCATTAAGATTAGGGCCTAGCCACTTTTCAGCTTCCTCAAGACACCAGCCTTTACGTGCCGCGTAGCTATCACGTTGATCGTTTTGAATTTTCGCTACCGCAAAGTAACGTGACTCTGGATGGGAAAAATACCAACCCGAAACCGACGCGCCCGGCCACATGGCATAGCTTTCGGTAAGTGTCATCCCCGTATGCGCTTCTACCGATAGCAATTGCCAAATCTTGCCTTTCTCACTGTGTTCAGGACAGGCGGCATAACCTGGCGCTGGCCGGATCCCTTGGTATTGTTCGCGGATCAGGGCGTCGTTATCAAGCGTCTCATCGGGCGCATACCCCCACAAGGTGATCCGAATTTGCTGGTGAAGATATTCCGCAAAGGCTTCTGCGAGTCGATCCGCCACCGCTTGGATCATGATCGCGTTGTAGTCATCCCCTTTCGCTTTGTACTCTTCCGCCAAAGCAGACTCACCAATGCCGCCTGTCACCGCAAACGCACCAATCCAATCCGCCTGACCGCTACTTTTCGGCGCAATAAAGTCTGATAAGCAATAGTTCGCACCACGCGGCTTTTGTGTTTGCTGACGCAAGTGATTCAATATCGTGCTCACCGTTTGTCGTGACGAGTCGGTATACACTTCAATATCATCATCCACGCTATTGGCAGGAAAGAGGCCACACACCCCTTTTGCCGCTACCAAGCCTTCTGCCTCGAAACGATCGAGCCAAGCATTGGCGTCTTGATACAAGCGACGGGCTTCCTCCCCCACCAGCTCGTGATCCAAAATCGCGGGGAATTTGCCACTGAGAGACCACGTCATAAAGAAAGGCGTCCAGTCGATATACTGACGTAAGGTCGCTATCGAGACATCATCGTAAACATGGATGCCTGGCTTCGCCGGTTGCGGAGGCATATAGTTTGCCCAATCCGTTTGCCACTTGTTATCGCGAGCCTGCTCCAAGGTCACCGGTGGCGTGCGGGGCGCTTTACGCTGATGCTGCTCACGCACAGTGTCATACTCTTTGGCCAAACGCGCGACAAAATCAGGTCGCTGCGTCTCGGATAATAACGAGGAGCACACCCCAACCGCACGCGACGCGTTGGGTACATAGACCACGGGCGCATGGTAATGCTGCTCAATTTTCACCGCGGTATGGGCTTTGGAGGTGGTCGCACCGCCAATCAACAGAGGAATATCAAACCCTTGTCGCTCCATCTCTTTCGCCACGTTCACCATCTCATCTAACGATGGGGTGATCAGACCCGACAGACCAATAATGTCGACGTTTTCTTCTCGGGCCACCGACAGGATCTTATCGGTCGGCACCATCACACCGAGATCAATAATCTCAAAGTTATTACACTGCAGCACCACGCCAACAATGTTTTTGCCAATGTCGTGTACATCGCCTTTGACGGTGGCGAGCAGGATCTTGCCATTGGTCTGCCCTTGCTGCTTTTCTGCATTGATGTAAGGTTCAAGGTAGGCCACCGCTTGCTTCATCACCCGTGCCGACTTCACCACCTGAGGCAGGAACATCTTGCCTTCACCAAACAAGTCCCCAACCACGTTCATGCCTGCCATCAACGGGCCTTCAATGACTTCTAGGGGTTTACTCGCTGCCGCGCGAGCCAGCTCGGTATCTTCAACAATAAATTCTGTAATGCCTTTGACCAGTGCATGTTCCAGCCGCTTTTCCACTGGCCAGCTGCGCCACTCCGCGGTTTCCGCGACTTCGCTCTCACCACTATCACGATAGCTGTCGGCGATCTCCAATAAACGCTCCGTGGCGCCATCATCTTTGTTGAGCACCACATCTTCTACTGCCAAGCGAAGCGATTCAGGCAAATCATCATAGATGGCTAACTGGCCCGCATTGACGATCCCCATGTCCATGCCATTTTTGATGCAGTGATACAAAAACACCGCATGAATAGCCTCACGGACGGGGTTGTTGCCTCGAAACGAAAACGACACATTTGAGACCCCGCCCGAGATCATGGCATGCGGTAAAGTTTGCTTGATATCAGCCACGGCGTTGATGAAGTCGACCGCGTAGTTATTGTGCTCATCAATGCCGGTGGCAACCGCAAAGATATTGGGATCGAAGATAATGTCTTCCGGCGGAAAACCGACTTGCTCGACCAGAAGATGATAGGCCCGCGTACAGATTTCTACTTTTCGTGCCTGAGTATCGGCCTGTCCTTGCTCATCAAACGCCATCACTATCACCGCTGCACCATAGCGACGGACCAAACGTGCTTGGTGAAGAAAGGCTTCTTCTCCTTCTTTGAGCGAAATAGAGTTGACGATGCCTTTCCCTTGAATGCACTTGAGGCCAGCTTCAATCACCTCCCATTTGGAGGAGTCAATCATCACAGGCACACGGGCGATATCCGGCTCGGCCGCGCAAAGATTGAGAAATCGCACCATGGCCTTTTCGGCATCCAACATACCCTCATCCATATTGATATCGATGATTTGGGCGCCGTTTTCCACTTGCTGCAATGCCACTTCAAGCGCTTCGTCATATTGCTCTTCAACGATTAAACGTTTAAAGCGTGCTGAGCCGGTCACATTGGTGCGCTCACCCACATTAACGAACAAGCTATCGGCATTAATGGTGAGTGGCTCGAGTCCAGATAAGCGACAGGCGACGGGATGAGCCGGCAAGGGGCGAGGAGGATGCGTCGCAACAACATCACTGATCGCTTGAATATGTTCGGGGGTGGTCCCGCAACAGCCACCGACCAAGTTGATAAAGCCAGATGCCGCCCACTCATCAATGTGCGTCGCCATCTGTTCAGGAGAGAGATCATATTCGCCAAAGGCGTTGGGCAACCCCGCGTTCGGGTGGACAGAGACAAAGCCCTCACAAATGTCGCTCAGCTCTTTAACGTATTGGCGCAATTCCGCCGGCCCGAGCGCGCAGTTCAAGCCAAAAGACAGTGGCTCGACATGACGCAACGAGTGATAAAAAGCGGCGGTGGTTTGTCCGGATAAGGTACGCCCAGATGCATCAGTGATAGTGCCAGAGATCATAATGGGCAGGCGTGAACCACGAGCATCAAAGACCTTCTCCACCGCAAACGCACAGGCTTTGGCATTCAAGGTATCAAAGATGGTCTCCAACATGATGATATCTACACCGCCCTCAATGAGGGCTTCGGTAGACTCAGCATACACGTCGACTAACTGATCAAAACTGACATTGCGAAAGCCCGGGTCATTCACATCCGGTGAGATCGAGCACGTTCGGTTAGTGGGCCCTAACACACCCGCGACAAAGCGGGGTTTAGTTGGCGTTTTCGCCGTCCACGTATCAGCAACCTCACGCGCAAGCCGAGCGGCCGCTAAGTTGATTTCCGCACTCAGCGCTTGCATGTCGTAATCGGCCATCGCGATTTGGGTGGCGTTAAAGGTATTGGTTTCAATAATGTCCGCGCCCGCAGCCAGATAATCACTATGTAGGGCAGCGATTTTATCGGGCTGAGTCAGCACCAAAAGGTCATTGTTACCTTTTACATCACAGTGCCAATCTTTAAAACGCGCGCCACGATAATCGGCCTCATTGAGCCCTAGCCCCTGAATCATGGTGCCCATACCACCATCGATTACCAAAATACGTTCGCGCAGTTGCTGTGTCAGTCGGTCCATACTCATTACGCTTATCATCTTCCTCATTGCGATAATTTCATCCTACCACAGCGAAAATGGAAATCTAGACGTCTATTTAAATGAATTAATATTGATCTATTTCAAATCTGCTGTTCGTTTTGGAAGCGATTTCTATTAATATTTTGTAACTCTTTTTTCCACTCCCTAGCCGTATCAGGAATGATGTATGTCAACCTACGCTATCCTCAGCTTTATGGCCGCTGCCGCCATTATCATCGCGTTTATTAACAGTAAAATTAGCCGCGTCCAAACCACCATCGCAATCACGGCGGGTGCACTTTTACTGTCTTTAGGGATAGTGATTGCCGGTCAGTATCAAGCCCTGCCTCTAAAGGCGATTGCCGCGCAAACCTTAGGGGATATTCATTTTGAGGAGTTTCTCCTTGAGGGCGTGCTTGGCTTTCTACTTTTTGCTGGAGGGCTGGGCGTCAAACTGCCTTCGTTTTCAGACCAAAAATGGGAAATCACCACTCTTGCACTCGGTGCGACACTGATCTCCGTGTTTTTAGTGGGATCTGGTGTGTGGGGCGTGTTCCAACTGATTGGGGTACAATTTGATTATATTTACTGCTTACTTTTCGGCGCCCTGATCTCACCCACGGACCCCATTGCCGTGCTTGCGATTGTCAAAAAATTACATGCCCCCATGCGTATTACCACCCAAATCGAAGGCGAGTCGTTGTTTAACGATGGTTTTGGCTTGGTGGTGTTTGTGACTATTTTCACCCTCGCATTCGGACACCAAAACCCAACCTTGGCGGGCACCCTGTCGCTGTTTGCGCAAGAAGCGATTGGCGGCATATGTTACGGCCTAGTTTTAGGCTATGCCTTTCACCGTTTGATTTGTGCCACTAACGATCACTCCATGGAGCTGTTACTCACTTTAGCCATTCCCAGTGCAGGCTATGTGCTCGCCGATATGCTGCATGTTTCCGGACCACTGGCAATGGTCGTCTCCGGGATCATGATCGGTAACTGGACCCGCTTTATTGGCTTTTCCAAAGAGAGTGAAGATCACCTCGACCATTTCTGGGAACTGGTCGATGAATTTCTTAACAGCTTACTGTTCTTGCTCATCGGCTTAAGCTTGTTGCAAATCACCTTTCATGAAGAGGACTGGATTGTAATGGGTTGTGTCGTGCCTTTAGTGCTAGCGGCTCGCTATTTGAGTGTCAAAGCCTGCTATCTCGGTTTCCGATGCTTTCGCGAATATAACCCGTGGGCTGTGCGCATTCTCACATGGGGAGGATTGCGTGGAGGCCTCGCCTTGGCCATGGCCATGGCGGTACCAGCCGGCATTATTGTGGTCCCAGAAAAACAAATCGATGTCAGAGAGCTGATTTTGGTGATGACTTACGCGGTGGTGGTGTTTTCTATTTTGGTACAAGGCTCAACCATGACCGGCATGGTTGATAAAGCAAACGCAGCTCAAGACGAGATGGACAAGCGCCTTCAATGAACTCCGCTCCTTTGTCTATCATAAAGGCGCCAGATGGCGCCTTTATTATTCATCAAGCGTAAAGTTAGACGCTGAAAATGTATCCAAGTCGAAGGGGGTTTGCTGATAGACACAATAGTTCAGCCAATTCGCAAACAGCAGATGCCCGTGACTGCGCCAGCTCACATACGGTGGCTGAGAAGGATCGTCATCCGGATAATAGTTAATGGGGATCACCGGCTCCATCCCTTCCTCTAAATCACGGTGATACTCATCATGCAAGGTATGCGCATCATACTCAGGATGCCCAGTGACAAACACATTGCGCTTATCTTTGGTCGCGGCCAGATACGTACCCGCCTCATTAGAGGTGGCTAAGATATCCAGATCGGTATGTTCATCCAAATAATGGGGAGAAAAGTCTGCATAACGTGAATGAGGCGCTAAGAAGCTATCATCAAAGCCGCGTAATAGCGGATGCTTAGATAACTCCCTATTTACCTGATGGCGATAAACACCTGATAGCTTTTCTTTGCGGGTTTTCTTAGGCAAATCGTAAAGTAGCTTTAATCCTGCTTGCGCTGCCCAACAGATATAGAGTGTGGAGGTGACATGTTGGTGTGCCCAATTCATCACATCCTGTAAATGCTCCCAGTAAATCACGTCCTCAAATTGCACTAAGCCGAGAGGCGCGCCTGTCACAATCAAACCATCAAAGTTACGCCCCCGCACAGCCTCAAACTGGCGATAGAAGGTATCAAGATGTTCAGTCGGCGTGTTCTTGCTTGGTCGGTTGTCTATCCGTAAAAGCTCAACATCCACTTGCAAAGGGCTATTAGAGAGCAGGCGCATAAATTGCGTTTCTGTCTCGATTTTCTTTGGCATCAGATTTAGAAGCAGGACTTTCAGCGGACGGATGTTTTGGCTTACCGCGCGCGTTTCTGTCATCACAAAGATATTTTCACGCCGCAGAATATTGGTCGCGGGAAGTTGGTCCGGAATTTTAATCGGCATCACTGCCTCCTAGAGATGTTTAGACGTCCAGATATCTAATAACATAACGCAGCCCATTATGGAGCTCAAGCAATAATCAAGTGGGATAAAGCAATACTCTATTGAGAATAGAAAGGAATCGGTATGGAAGGACAATACGTAAAAACGAAAAAGCCCTCCGCGAATGCGGAGGGCTTAAAAATAACTCTTGGCAGTGACCTACTCTCACATGGGGAGACCCCACACTACCATCGGCGCAGCAACGTTTCACTTCTGAGTTCGGCATGGGTTCAGGTGGTGCCGTTACGCTATGGCCGCCAAGAAAATACTGGTGCTGATAGGCAGATTTGAACTGCCGACCTCACCCTTACCAAGGGTGCGCTCTACCAACTGAGCTATATCAGCGAAAACGCTTTACCAAAGTCTTACGTCAATCTGCTTTGATACTTCAATTCGTTTTTGCCTTCAGATTTTTTCAAAAAATCTGAAAACAAGAAAGCAAGCCTGGCGATGTCCTACTCTCACATGGGGAGACCCCACACTACCATCGGCGCTGCTTCGTTTCACTACTGAGTTCGGCATGGAATCAGGTGGGTCCAAAGCGCTATGGTCGCCAAGCAAAATTTTGTCTGGAACAAAATTTAATGCACTTCAGTGCGGCCCGTCAGGGTCAAATACAAGGATGTATTTGATAAATT
>NZ_MUFN01000029.1:0-38007 GCF_001996205.1 Salinivibrio sp. IB574
ATTTAGGGGCGATTGGTATTCGCGTCAATATCATTCCGGAGAAAACAGTCAACCGCGTGGCTATTCGCGAAGGCGATGATGCGCATGACATGGTGCTGACCGGCTGGGTGGCAGACAATGGCGATCCAGACACCTTTTTGCGTCCACTACTGACATGCAATGCAAAGTTTACTGGCTGGAATATGTCAAACTGGTGCAACCGCTACTTTGATCAAAAACTCAATGAAGCGATTGCGACAGAAGATACAGAGGCACGCAAAGCCTTGTATATCGAAGCACAAACCATTCTAAATCGTCGTATGCCCGTCGTACCTTTAGCGCATGGCATTCAACATCAAGTGCGTGACGCAAGCCTAAAAGGCTTAACCATGACGCCATTTGGCGCCGACAGCTTTTCTGACGTATCTCGGGGGCGCTAATGCTGATTTATACCTTACGACGCCTCAACCTGTTCCTCATCACCTTAGTGATCCTCACCTTGGTTGGCTACAACATTATGCTGTTGGCGCCTGACTCAGTGTGGCATGGCTTTGATTACTGGATTGGCTGGTTATATTACCTACGCCAATTAGTGGAGGGGCATTTAGGCATGGCCGCTAACGGCGAGCCGGTAATGGTCACCCTTGCGCATGTCGCCCCAGCCACCTTGGAGCTATGCCTTGCTGCATTGGTGATAAGCTTTGTGGTTGGCGTGCCACTCGGCACCTTAGCGGGCCTGCGCAGTCAAGGGCCAACAGATAAGCTGATCTCCTCGCTCGCTGTGGTGGTTTTTTCAATTCCCACCTTCTGGCTGGCTATTTTGTTTATCATGCTGTTTTCGCTCGACTTACAGTGGTTTCCTGTGTCTGGGCGCTATAATCTTTTGTATGAGATCCCTCATATTACCGGCTTTGCGTTGGTGGATTTATGGCTGTCGGATTTACCGCTTCAAGGCAAAGTCGCCACTGATATCATGCGTCATCTCGCCTTGCCCACGCTGACACTGGCGGTAGTGCCTACCACGGAAATCATCAAAATGGTGCGCAACTCGATGGCGCATGTGATGAGCCAAAATTACATCAAAGCCGCCGCGACTAAGGGCCTGTCTAAAACCGAGATCGTGTTGCGTCATGGCATGAAAAACGCCATTCCACCCATAATTCCTAATTTTGGTTTATTGGTATCAACCATGGTCACCTTCGTGATCATTGTGGAGTCGGTATTTAACTGGCCGGGAATTGGTCGTTGGCTATTAGATGCCCTGATCGCAAAAGACTACGCGTCTGTTCAAGCTGGCGTTCTGGTGATTGGTGGCTTTGTGTTACTGATAAATATCATTTCAGATGTTGTGGGTGCGTTTATGAACCCTCTGGTAAGGAAGGAATGGTATGCCCTCAAATAATGTCTATGTCGAGCAGCATATTCCCACCCAGCTCGAGCGATCGTGGGCGGCATTTCGTCGTAACAAGCTGGCCGTGATTGGTTTTTGGTGCCTTGTCGGCTTGATCTTGGTGACGATATTCGCTCCCTTATTAGCGCCTTGGAGCCCACAGCATCAAACCGGTCATCTGTTGATGGCGCCGTCTTGGGTGCAGTCGGGTCAAATTGAATACTTCTTGGGCACAGACGATCTGACCCGCGATATGCTCTCTCGCCTGATCGCCGGCTCACGTTTAACCTTTGGCTATGCGCTGATGGTGGCAATTGGCGCGGGTATTGTCGGTGTGGGCATTGGGGTGCTAGCCGGCATGACGAAGGGGCTAAAGTCGAGCTTTTTGAACCATATTCTCGACAGCATCCTCTCGATTCCTTCGCTGTTGCTTGCCATCATTGTGGTCGCTTTTTTAGGGGTGGGAGAAATGCAGGTACTACTTGCAGTCTGGCTCTCTCTGATCCCTCGTATTATTCGTGCGGTGTATACCGCCGTACACAATGAGATAGAGAAAGACTACATCATTGCCGCGCGCCTTGATGGTGCCAACGACTTTTACCTGCTCTATCACTCCATTTTCCCGAATATGGCGGTGGTGCTGAGCACTGAAATGACCCGAGCAATTTCCGTCGCCATTCTTGATATTGCAGCATTAGGCTTTTTGGGCCTCGGCGCCCAGCCACCCGCACCGGAATGGGGCGCGATGCTGGGTGATTCGGTCGAACTCATTTTTACCGCGCCTTGGACAGTCACACTCCCGGGAATGGCCATTGCGTTTAGCGTTTTGGTTGTTAACCTTGTCGGTGAAGGGGTCAGCCAAGCTATCAACGCAGGAACAGAATAATGCCGTTATTAGATATTCGTCACCTGACCATTGAAATCGACACCCCGCAAGGGATGGTGAAAGCGGTTGACCGTATGAGCCTAACCATCAATGACGGAGAGATCCGTGGCTTAGTGGGAGAGTCTGGCTCAGGAAAAAGTTTGGTCGCCAAAGCCATTTGTGGGGTTACCAAAGATAGCTGGCATGTGAGCGCCGACCGGTTACGATTAGGTAATATCGATCTACTTGAGCTTCCAGCACGAGAACGTCGTCATGTGGTCGGTAAAGACATTGCGATGATCTTTCAAGAGCCCTCGACCTGTTTAGACCCCTCTGAAGTCGTCGGGCATCAGCTGGAAGAGGCCATTCCGCCTGCCTCGTTTTCAGGTAGCTGGTGGCAACGTTTAAACTGGCGCAAACAGCACTCGATTGCCTTATTGCATAAAGTGGGCATCAAAGATCATAAACGGGTGATGGACAGCTATCCTTATGAGCTCACCGATGGGGAATGCCAGAAAGTGATGATTGCGATGGCGATTGCCAACCGCCCTCGCCTGTTGATCGCTGATGAGCCAACTAACGACCTCGATCCTATCACTCAATCGCAGATTTTCCGGTTACTCAGTCGTACCAATCAGCTTTCTAACACCACCATTTTGCTGATCAGTCACGACTTAACCTTAGTAACACAGTGGGCGGATCGTATTACCGTGATGTATTGCGGCCAATCGGTTGAATCAGGCAACCGTGAGCAAATACTTACCACACCGCATCATCCCTACACGGATGCTTTGCTGCGTGCGATGCCCGATTTCAGCCAAGATATTCCCCATAAAAGTAAATTGGAAACATTACCGGGCTCGATTCCTCCGTTACAGCACTTACCGATTGGTTGTCGCTTGGGACCTCGGTGCCCTTACGCGCAACGTAAATGTGTTGAAGTGCCGCATACACAGAAAATCAAAAACCATAAATTTGCCTGCCACTTCCCATTGAATATGGAGAATAAAAATGACCGCTCTTCTTGAAGTCGACGGGTTAAGCAAAGATTATTACCACCGCACTGGCTGGCTAAGAAAACGCGTCACCCATGCGGTGAAGCCCGTTTCTTTCCAGCTAGAAGTCGGCGAAACCATCGCTTTTGTAGGGGAAAATGGCTCGGGAAAATCGACCCTAGCACGTATGATTGCAGGCGTGATCGAACCGACATCGGGGCAGATTCGGGTCAATGGTGAAGAGCTGACGTTCAAAGATTACCAAACCCGCTGCAAGCTCATTCGCATGATCTTTCAAGATCCCAATACCTCACTCAATCCAAGAAACCAGATCGGGCAAATTCTTGAAGGACCGCTGAGACGAAATACCAATATGACGCCGCAAGAGCGAGGCAAGCGCGTTAAAGAAACCCTGCTGCGAGTGGGTCTGTTACCTGAGCATGCCTACTTTTACCCGCAAATGCTCGCAACGGGGCAAAAGCAGCGCGTGTCGCTGGCACGTGCGTTAATCTTGCAACCGAGTGTAATTGTGGCCGATGAAGCCTTGAACGGGTTAGATATGTCAATGCGCTCACAGATCATCAACTTGCTACTCGAGCTCCAAGAAGAGATGGGACTGTCCTATGTTTACGTGTCTCAACATATGGGCGTGATTAAGCATGTCACCGACAAGGTGATGGTGATGCAAAAAGGGGAAGTGGTCGAGTCAGGTAGCACAGAGTCCTTATTCGCCAATCCTCAGCATACATTGACCCAGCGTCTGATCGATAGTCACTTTACTGCGCCCATCCTCGATAGACGCTCGCGTAAATCTGCGTCGACGCGTACCTAGCCTTATCGCTGATCCAGTCACGATAAAGGCCACACATGTGGCCTTTATTATCTCAAGCAGTTTTGCGCCTGATGTTACGCTAAACTTTGATTGATTTGTGCAAGGACGGCCGCCGGGTCATCGGCTTGTGTAATCGGACGCCCAATCACTAAGTAGTCGGAACCCGCTGCAACAGCTTGTTCTGGGGTCATAATTCGGCGCTGATCACCAGCCGCACTGCCCACAGGTCGGATCCCGGGCGTCACCAACTTAAAGGCATCGCCACACTGGGCTTTCAGCAAACTGGCTTCTTGCGCTGAACACACCACACCATCCAATCCCGACTGTTGCGTCAGCTTGGCAAGGTGCTGTACCTGCGCTTGTGGTGAGCGTTGTACCCCACTTTGGCGCAAATCCGCGTCCGTCATGCTGGTCAATACGGTAACGCCGATAAGCAATGGACGGTTGCCGCCATATGGCTCAAGCGCCTCACGTGCTGCACTCATCATCCGCTCACCGCCTGAGGCATGAACGTTCACCATCCATACCCCTAGCTCTGCCGCGGCCGCAACCGCTTTCGCACACGTGTTCGGAATATCGTGAAACTTCAGGTCAAGAAAGACATCATGACCGTATGCGTGTAATTGTTTAACCAATGCAGGCCCAAATAAGGTGAACATTTCTTTGCCCACTTTTAAACGACACGAGCCCAGCTCAATTTTATCCACAAAGGCCAATGCTTGATTCATGTCTGCATAATCTAAGGCGACGATGACTTTCGGGTCTTGCATTATTGCTCCTGATTCCTTCACAAGGTTGTTATTCTCGCACTCCGCGTGCTCCCCAGCTGTCGCAGCCATTCGCGGTGACAGCAAGATAAAAAAACGGCGATGCCACTGCATCGCCATTATTCCCCATCCAAGCCCCGAATTGGCTTAATCGCTCCCCAGTTTTTACATGAGGGGCATTGCCAATAAAGCGCATGGGTGGAAAAGCCACACTTACGACAACGGTAATGCGGCTTAACTTTAATCTGTTCTGCAACAAGGTCTTTAAGGGTATTGAGGCTGGCTTTCGCGCGCCCCTCTTCCGCCTGTTCCACATGGTATTCCATCAGCTTGTGGAAACCACGCATGGTCGGGTTACGGGTTAGTTGGCGGGTCAGGAAGCTTTGTGCCATCGCGAGGTTCTCATTGGCACTGATCACCTCTGAAAGCATCAGTTCAGCGCTGACACCGGCTTTTTTCTCAATACATTCTTTTAAGAAACGGACAAGCTGCATTTCGCGTCCCAAGGCGCGATAACTTTGCGCGAGAAGCGGTAAAGCCTCGCTGACAAAATCAGCATCTTGCTCGAGAATGTTTTCCAGCTGCTTAATCGCCCCTTTGTAGTCCTCGTGCTGAATATCAAGCTTGGCTAGCATCAGGCTGGCTCTGACACAGCCTTTATCATAGGACAGGGCGCGACGTAGCAGTTGTCGGGCTTTGTGCTCATTCCCCTCACCCATCTGCTGCATCGCTAACTCACAGTGAAAGTGAGCAATGTCTTTGCGCAGTTTGCTCTTACCCAATTTAACCAGTTTGGCCGCAGTGTCTATCGCTTGTTCCCACTCACGTGTTTGCTGGAAAATCGCCAAAAGCTGTTGCAGTGCAAACTCTTTATAGTCAGGCTCATCGACCAATTTGACAAAGATTTTCTCTGCGCGGTCGAAAAAGCCCGCTACCATGTAGTCTTTCGCCAACTGTTGCATGGCGAGATTACGTTGGTCGAGGGTCAGGTTAGGACGAGCAATGAGGTTTTGGTGAATGCGGATCGCTCTGTCGACTTCGCCGCGAGAGCGAAACAGGTTACCCAACGCGAGGTGAGTATCAATCGTTTCATTATCGACTTGGAGCAGTTCAATAAAGAGATCGACCGCTTTATCCGACTGCTCAGACAGCAGTAGATTGAGTCCCGTGACATACTGACGAGACAGATGATGTGACTGTTCTTGCCGTCGATGACGAGCATTCCTGTTACCCATATACCAGCCGTAACCGGCCGCTATTGGTAATAACAGAAACAACAGCTCTAGCATGAATTAATGTTCCTTAAGCGGGTCCGTACGCAATTTATCAAGTTCTTTGCGTTGTTTCTCTACCTGCTTACGCAATCCTCGCGCCGTTAAGCGTGCTTTGAGGTACAGCGCTCCACATACCAGCCAGCCTATGCCAAAGCCAATGACAAAGACAATGCCCAAGATGACTGACAGCTTAAATTCACCTTGCGCGATAAGATAGTTAAAGTTAATCACTTCTTGGTTTTGCGCTCCCAGCGCCAAGGTGATCAAAAAGCATAACACCAGAAACAGAATGCCGAGTATTTTCACAAGTATTCCCTCATTGCGAAAGGCCTAGCGCCCCATCAATCATGATAAACCTGCCAGATGCGAGGCATCTGTCACTGTGATAGTTCCTGTGAGTTAAGCCAAGCTGCGCACCGTATTAAAGGTGTGCTTGTATCAAGGCGTAACATCCGGCGCCTGACCTTGTGATGACTGGTACGAGATCTTACACAGGAGGTATGATTATGCAGGAAATTCATCACGCAAGCTATGATCGATAGACATAAAAAAACGGCACACCTACAGCATGCCGTTTTTTTCAGCGCACATCGCTTAACTGTAAATGTTAACGCGATCGCGAAGTTCCTTACCCGGTTTAAAATGCGGAACGTACTTACCGTCCAATTCCACTTTTTCGCCCGTTTTAGGATTACGCCCCACACGAGGCGCACGATAATGCAGTGAGAAACTACCAAAACCACGGATCTCGATGCGGTCACCGCTCTCGAGTGTGGTCGCCATGTGCTCAAGGATTTCCTTGATGGCATCCTCTACCTGCTTTGCAGATAGATGGGTTTGCTGACTACAGAGCCTTTCAATCAACTCAGATTTGGTCATAAACACCCCGCTTTAGTATGTTTCTCAACAGTATAAATGCAGAGAGGGAAAATTTCCCCCTCTTATTGTGCATTATTCGCTCTTCGCTGCTTTGAACGCGTCAGCCATAGCGTTACCGAACGCGCCTTCTTCGGCTTTGTTCAGGCTAGCCATTGCTTCTTGCTCGTCAGCTTCGTCTTTCAGACGTACAGACAGGTTCAGAACGCGGTTCTTACGGTCAACACCGGTGAACTTCGCTTCAACACTGTCACCAACAGCAAGTACTTGAGTCGCGTCTTCAACACGATCACGAGCCGCTTCAGAAGCGCGCAGGTAACCTTCAACACCTTCTGCTAGCTCAACAGTTGCGCCTTTCGCGTCAACAGCAGTCACTGTACCGTTAACGATAGCACCTTTTTTGTTGGCTGCCAGATAGTTGTTGAATGGGTCTTCTTCCATTTGCTTGATGCCCAGTGAGATACGCTCACGCTCAGCATCAACCTGAAGAACCACTGCAGAGATCTCGTCACCTTTCTTGTATTCGCGAACGGCTTCTTCGCCAGCCACGTTCCAAGAGATGTCAGACAGGTGAACCAGACCGTCGATGCCGCCGTCTAGACCGATGAAGATACCGAAGTCAGTGATTGACTTGATCTTACCAGTTACACGATCGCCTTTGTTCTGAGTTTCAGCGAATTGCTGCCATGGGTTGGCTTTACACTGTTTCAGACCTAGGCTGATGCGACGACGCTCTTCGTCGATGTCCAGAACCATAACTTCAACTTCGTCACCCACGTTAACCACTTTAGATGGGTGGATGTTTTTGTTGGTCCAGTCCATTTCAGACACGTGTACCAGACCTTCAACGCCTTCTTCGATTTCAACGAAGCAGCCGTAGTCAGTTAGGTTGGTTACGCGACCAGTCAGCTTGTGACCTTCTGGGTAACGGTTAGCAATTGCTACCCATGGATCTTCACCCAGTTGCTTCAGGCCTAGTGATACGCGAGTGCGCTCACGGTCAAACTTCAGAACTTTAACGTTGATTTCGTCACCAACATTAACGATTTCTGATGGGTGCTTAACGCGCTTCCACGCCATGTCAGTGATGTGAAGCAGGCCGTCAACGCCGCCCAGATCAACGAACGCACCGTAGTCAGTCAGGTTCTTAACGATACCTTTAACTTCCATGCCTTCTTGCAGAGAAGCTAGCAGCTCGTCACGCTCAACGCTGTTTTCTGACTCGATAACCGCACGACGAGAAACAACAACGTTGTTGCGCTTCTGGTCAAGCTTGATTACTTTGAACTCGAGCTCTTTGCCTTCCAGGTGAGAAGTGTCACGTACTGGACGAACGTCAACCAGTGAACCCGGTAGGAACGCACGGATGCCGTTCAGTTCTACGGTGAAACCACCTTTCACTTTACCGTTGATGATACCCATCACGGTTTCAGCTTCTTCGTACGCTTTCTCTAGCTGGATCCAAGCTTCGTGACGCTTAGCTTTCTCACGAGAAAGCTGAGTTTCACCGAAACCGTCTTCCACTGCGTCCAGGGCTACGTCTACTTGACCGCCAACTTCAATTTCAAGTTCGCCAGCAGCGTTCTTGAATTGGTCAGCTGGGATAGCAGATTCAGATTTCAGGCCTGCGTCAACCAGAACGAAACCGTTCTCGATAGCAACAACAGTACCCTTAACAATAGAACCTGGGCGAGTTTCGATTTCTTTTAGAGACTCTTCAAAGAGTTGAGCAAAAGATTCAGTCATTATATTTAAATCTTCAATTTGATAAACGTCCACGGGTATCCTACCGCATGGGGTTGTTAAATATGTTAGCCATCATCCTTGCAGCTAACGGTTATAGACTGCTTATGCAGCCGATAATTTGCTTTCAATAAACGCCAGCGCTTGCTCGATCACCTCGTCAATTGACAGTGAGGTTGAATCTAGCACCAATGCATCTGGCGCGGGGCGTAATGGTGCCACCGCTCGGTTGCGGTCACGGTCATCACGCTCTTGAATTTCACTTAAAAGGCGGTCAAAGGTAACATTAACCCCCTTTTCTTGCAACTGCTGCTGACGGCGGCGGGCACGCTCTTGTGCACTGGCATCTAAGAATATTTTCACTTCGGCCTGCGGAAAGACCACGGTGCCCATATCACGGCCATCAGCAATCAATCCCGGCTCGCCGGCAAACGCGCGTTGACGACGCAACAATGCTTCACGCACACGCGGTAACGCGGCAACTTTTGACGCCTGATTGCCGACTTGTTCGGTACGTAGCGTCGCGGAAACGTCTTCGCCTTCCAGAATCACTTTTACCAGCTCACCTTCGGCGATGAACTGTACATCTAGGTTAGCAGCCAATGGCACTAATGCATCTTCTGAGGTGGTGTCCACATCATGGTGAATCGCAGCCAATGCCAATACACGGTATATCGCGCCAGAATCCAACAAATGCCACTGCAGTTTTTCTGCCAGTCGCATACATAAGGTTCCTTTTCCTGCACCACTTGGGCCATCTACTGTAATAACAGGCGCCTGTGTCGGCATAAATCTCTCCACATTTGGTTGAGTGCGTCGACGTTGCGCTATCCAAGCGCCCTCATACAAAGGGAAGCAACGCCGATAAATCGGCGCTTATTATAGAAGAAAGCGAGGAGGAAATCACCGCCACCGTCAGTTTATCCGTACGTATGGCGGTGGGATATTCAAGACTGACTAATGGCCGCGAGTTTTTCAAAGTAGTCTGGGAACGTTTTTGACGTACAACCCGGGTCATTAATGGTAACTGGCGTGTCGCTCAACGCCACCAGCGAGAAGCACATCGCCATCCGGTGATCGTCATAGGTATCGATCGCCGCATGAGTGAGCTGCTGAGGCGGTTCAATGTACAGGTAATCATCTCCCTCTTCGACCACCGCCCCCACTTTTTTCAATTCGGTTGCCATCGCATGTAAGCGATCGGTTTCTTTTACTCGCCAATTGTAAACGTTACGAATACGCGTGGGGCCTTTGGCAAACAGCGCCGCTACCCCAATAGTCATGGCCGCGTCAGGAATGTGGTTGAAGTCCATGTCCACACCATGAAGCTTTCCTTTGCGTGCAATGACGTAATCATCACCCCACTCGATGTCAGCGCCCATTGCCGCTAACGCATCGGCAAATTGGATGTCACCTTGCACACTATGACGACCAATACCGGTGACCTTCACGGCACCGCCTTTAATGGCCGCAGCCGCGAGGAAGTAAGAAGCCGATGACGCATCGCCTTCTACCATCAGATGGCCTGGCGATTGATAGCGTTGTCCCGCCGGAACCACAAACCGCTGATAGTTATCGTTATGTACCTCGACGCCAAACTGGGCCATGATCGCCAAGGTAATATCAATGTAGGGTTTCGATACCAAGTCGCCTTTAATGGTGATCCGCGTTTCTTCACGCGCTAACGGCGCGGCCATCAACAGGGCGGTTAAGAACTGGCTAGAAATACTGCCATCGATACTGACATCGCCGCCAGCGAGCCCCGTGCCTTTAATATGTAATGGTGGGTAGCCCTCGCTCTCTAAATAGCGAACCTCTGCCCCTATGGCATTGAGTGCCTCAACAAGGTGGCCAATGGGACGCTCTTTCATGCGCGGCTCACCGGTTAGAGTGATCTCACCTTCACCCAAACACAGCGCGGCCGTTAATGGACGCATGGCCGTACCCGCATTGCCTAAAAACAGCTCCAGTGGCGCTTGGGTATGGAAGGCTTGTCCCAACCCTTCCACAACACACTCAGTGCGATCGTCAGACAGCTGATAAGACACGCCTAAGTCAGTAAATGCATTGAGCATATGACGCACATCGTCACTGTTGAGCAGGTTGGTTAAGCGCGTCGCACCGGATGCTAGCGCGGCCAGCAGTAAAGCGCGATTAGATACACTCTTTGAGCCGGGAAGGTTAATGTGACCATCGATATGAGAGATCGGGGAAAGTGTCAGTTGCTCCATTCTGGTTTAATTTCCGTGATGCTTTGTGCAACCAGAGTAACCAAAATACAAGCCATCTCACAATTATTATTTTTATCAAAGTAGAAACAAAAACGTCCCAGACGCAAAAAGCGGCTGGGACGCAAACCGTTTTACACCGTGTTAGGCGTATTTTTTCTCAAACTTCACCATGAAGTCGACTAATGCCTGAACCCCTTCAAGGGACATTGCATTATAGATTGACGCGCGCATTCCTCCGACATCTCGATGCCCTTTCAGCGCGTGCAATCCATGCTCCATCGCTTCGGCGAGGAAGGTGTCGTCCAGCTCACTGTTAGCGAGTTGGAAGGGCACATTCATCAGTGAGCGATTATCTGGGTGAACATCGTTGCGATAGAAAGAAGAGTTATCGATGCAATCGTACAACAGCGCCGCTTTTTGCTGATTGTGCGCATAAATAGCCTCAACTCCCCCTCTCTTTTTCAGCCATTTAAAGACTTCTGCTGCCAGATACCAAGCAAAGGTGGGTGGTGTATTGAACATGGATTCTTTTTCGGCCAAGACTTTGTAGTTCAACACACTCGGCAACACATCTTTAGCAAGGTGTAATAAATCATCACGCACAATCACCAAGGTCAGCCCCGCCGGACCGATATTCTTCTGCGCCCCCGCATAGATCACGCCATACTTGGACACATCTATCGGGCGAGAGAGAATGTTCGATGACATATCTGCCACGATGGGTTTGTTGGTTTCCGGCAGATCCGTGATTTCAATCCCATCAATGGTTTCATTGGGGCAAAAATGCACATATGCGGCATCATCACTTAACAACCACTCGTTTGCCGGCAGGATAGCGCGTTTACCATCACGCTCGCGAGTCACATTGATGACATTGGGAGTGCAGTAGCGCTTGGCCTCTTTGACGGCACTCGTCGCCCAGTAACCGCCATCGACATAGTCAGCAATGGTGTTGTTACCCAGTAAGTTCATGGGTACCGCCGCAAACTGAGCGCGTGCGCCACCTTGGCAAAAGAGAATGTGATAATTGTCTGGGATCACCAGTAGTTCACGTAAATCTTGCTCTGATTGACGAGCAATGGCTAAAAACTCTTTACTGCGATGAGAGATTTCCATCACCGAGGTGCCAAGACCGTTCCAATTGGTGAATTCTTTTTGTGCTTTTAGCATTACCTCGCGGGGAAGCATCGCGGGTCCGGCAGAAAAATTGTATACCTTGTCCATGTTGTGGAGGGGCTCCTGCTGTTTTTTATCTGCAAGACGTATCTCACGTTATGACGAAGATACATCGTTGAAAGGCGTAGCTATTGATTTAACACGTTTGCATGGGCTTTGGAAATATAGCGCGTAAAAAAGGGCGCAGATCACTGCACCCTTTTATTGTTTTATGATTGCAACACGAGGACTTAAGCGTCTTGATCGCTATCCGTCTCACTCGGTGTGTCATCATTGTCCTCAGAGCTGGTCTCAGAGGCTGGTGCGTCACTGGTTACAGTGGCATTTGCCGCCGCTTCGTTAGCCAGTGCTTCCATTTCCTCTTCATCCGGTTCTTCGATACGCTGAAGACCAACCACTTTTTCATCATCACTGACGCGGATCAGTCGTACGCCTTGGGTATTACGGCCCACTTGGCTAACTTCTTCCGCGCGGGTACGTACCAGGGTACCGGCATTGGTGATTAACATCAGTTCATCACCGGTGCAGACCTGGATGGCACCGACAACGTCACCATTCCGCTCAGAGACTTTAATCGAGACCACACCCTTGGTCGCACGGCTCTTCGTTGGATACTCTTCCAGCGCCGTGCGTTTACCAAAGCCGTTCTCCGTCACCGTCAGGATGTCACCATCCGACTGCGGCACAATCAGGGAAACGACTTGGTCTTTCTCTGCGAGCTGAATCCCGCGGACACCTGCCGCGGTACGGCCCATTGCTCGTACTGTCTCGTTAGACGCTACAAAGCGCACCACTTTACCGAATTGTGAGAACAGCATGACTTCGCTGTTATCATCAGTCAGCTGCGCGCCAATAAGACTATCACCTTCACGTAGGTTCACGGCAATAATGCCCGCGCTGCGTGGACGGCTAAAGTCAGTCAGCGGGGTTTTCTTCACGGTGCCGTGCGCAGTGGCCATGAAGACGTATTTGTCTTCTGCATATTCACGAACCGGCAGAATAGTGGTGATCCGCTCGTCGTCTTCCAATGGCAGCAAGTTGACGATCGGTTTACCGCGTGCGTTACGCGACGCATGTGGCAGTTGATACACTTTCAACCAGTACATACGGCCACGTGTCGAGAAGCACAAGATAGTGTCGTGCGTATTCGCTACCAACAGACGCTCAATGAAATCTTCATCTTTCATGCGCGTGGCTGATTTACCTTTACCACCGCGACGCTGCGCTTCATAGTCACTCAAGGCTTGATATTTCACATATCCCTCGTGTGACCATGTCACGATGACATCTTCTTCGTTGATCAGATCTTCGATATCAATGTCAGCGCTTGCCGCCGTGATCTCAGTCAGGCGCTTATCGCCATAACTATCACGAATCGCCTCAAGCTCTTCGCGGATCACTTCCATCAAACGCTCGGTGCTGGCCAAGATATGCATTAATTCAGCAATTTGTTCCAGCAGCGATTTGTATTCATCAAGGATCTTGTCGTGCTCGAGCCCAGTCAGCTTATGCAAACGCAAATCCAGAATCGCTTGCGCTTGTTGCTCAGTCAGATAGTAGGAACCGTCATCACGTGCACCAAACTCAGGCGCTAACCACTCAGGGCGAGCAGAATCAACACCCGCCGCTTCCAACATGGCAGACACGCCACCTAAGCTCCAGCCTTGTGCTTGTAGCTCTTGTTTGGCAACTGCTGGGGTCGGCGCTCGGCGAATAAGCTCGATCACTTCATCGATGTTAGCCAGTGCAACCGCTAGACCTTCAAGGATGTGTGCACGCTCACGCGCTTTGCGTAATTCATACACAGTACGACGAGTGACCACTTCACGGCGGTGATTGACAAAACACTCCAACATCCCTTTGAGGTTGAAGAGTTTTGGCTGGTTGTTATCCAGCGCCACCATGTTGATACCAAACGACGTTTGCAACTGAGTCTGGGCATACAGGTTGTTGAGAACGACTTCTGCCACCGCGTCGCGGCGACATTCGATCACAATCCGCATCCCGTCTTTATCTGACTCGTCACGCAGCGCTGAAATGCCTTCAATTTTTTTATCTTTGACAAGCTCAGCAATCTTTTCAATCAGGCGCGCTTTGTTAACTTGATACGGGATCTCATTGACAACAATGGTTTCTTTACCATGTTTATCCGCTTCGATCTCCGCCTTCGCACGTAGATAGATTTTGCCGCGACCGGTCTTATAAGCATCTTCGATGCCTTTACGGCCGTTGATCATCGCCGCGGTCGGGAAATCAGGCCCCGGAATGTGCTCCATCAGCTCATCGATGGTGATATCTTCGTTATCGATATACGCCAGACAGCCGTTGATCACTTCGGTGATGTTGTGAGGTGGGATGTTGGTTGCCATCCCCACCGCGATACCAGAAGCGCCATTCACTAACAAGTTAGGCACGCGCGTCGGTAATACATCAGGGATTTGCTCCGTACCGTCATAGTTAGGTACGTAGTCCACTGTTTCTTTGTCTAGATCCGCGAGGAGCTCATGGGCAATTTTTGCCATGCGCACTTCGGTGTAACGCATCGCCGCGGCCGAGTCACCATCAATGGAGCCAAAGTTACCTTGGCCATCCACCAACATATAACGCAGTGAGAAAGGCTGCGCCATACGAACAATAGTGTCGTAAACCGCGCTATCACCGTGTGGGTGGTATTTACCGATTACGTCACCGACCACACGGGCCGATTTTTTATATGGCTTGTTCCAGTCGTTGCCAAGTACATTCATCGCGAATAAAACGCGGCGGTGTACTGGCTTTAGGCCATCACGCACGTCAGGAAGAGCTCGGCCAACAATGACAGACATTGCATAGTCGAGATACGAGCTTTTCAGCTCCTCTTCGATATTGACTGGCGTGATCTCTTTAGCAAGATCGCTCATGGAGCCAACATCCCTCAAATAATGTTTGCGTATTCAAATACGTGACCACGGAGGATAACACAAAGCCACTCGCTAGACACGTGAATATGGCTAAGATGTATCATAGATCTCGTTAGAAAAGCCTCTCAACGCGTCTATGCGGGTAAAAACCCATCACTTCCGTGTCTGGCTATCAAGAATTAAAAATAAAAGCCCAGAAACGTCCTCAGCGCTTATTTACTTTTTCTATTTACCGTATAGCAGCGTCATCTTCACCCTTTATCGCTTCCTGTTTGCTGTCATTTCAGCCATCTTGGCCCATACTTAAATCGTGAGAACGCGTGACATACGACGCGTAGAAAGGATTGTTGTCGACACGTTCGACTAAGGAGTAGGCAGCATGCTGACTCGTATCGTGAATGCTATCGGAATGTGCTTGATTGCCGGTAAATACATGTTAGCGTGCATCATTGCTGTCAGTGCAATGATGACTGCAACCTTGTAACCACTATCACGCGGCCGGGCTGGCGAGCCGCGTTTATCGCTCACCGACACTTGGCGGGACCACTAAGCTCGCTTATCCTGCAGCGCCCTTTTGCGTGCCCAATACCACCAATTACACTTCCTTTGTTCCACGCGTTCCCGAGCTGCAACTACACAGCATTTGGGTATATAATGCAGCAAAACCAATAAGGAAGCTGTATTTATGAGCCACGTAGCTAACGTTGACCCGGCAGAAATTCAAAAGTTTGAAGACATGGCATCACGCTGGTGGGATTTGGAAGGTGAGTTTAAACCCCTCCACCAAATCAACCCGCTACGCTTGCAGTACGTGATAGAAAAAGCCGGCGGCCTGTTTGGTAAAAAGGTGTTAGACGTTGGCTGCGGCGGAGGCATTCTTGCCGAAAGTATGGCTCGCGAAGGCGCCGAGGTCACGGGACTAGATATGGGCAAAGAGCCACTGACCGTTGCACGCTTGCATGCGCTTGAATCCGGTATTGACGTACAATACATTCAGTCGACCGCTGAAGAACACGCTGACAGCTACGCCGGCCAGTACGATGTGGTGACCTGCATGGAGATGCTAGAACACGTGCCAGAACCTGCCTCAGTGATCCAGGCGTGTGCGAACATGGTCAAACCTGGCGGTCATGTTTTCTTTTCGACGCTTAACCGCAATACCAAGTCGTGGCTATTTGCCATCGTGGGCGCCGAGCACCTGCTCAAACTGGTACCGAAAGGCACTCACGACCATCATAAGTTTATTCGTCCCTCTGAACTGATGGCGATGGTCGATACCACAGCCCTCCAAGCGCGTGGTATGACCGGCTTACACTACAACCCATTAACCGGCATCTATAAGTTATCCAACGCCAATGTCGACGTGAATTATTTGCTCCACACTGTCAACCCCGCTTAAAGAGTTGAGGCATTGTATGACCACCCCCGCAACGGTTTTGTTTGATCTCGATGGCACGCTGCTAGATACCGCGCCGGATATGGGCATGGCAGCGAACCGCGTGCTCGCAGAGTACAACTTACCACCTCTTAGCCAAGAGCAAATCTACCGCCATACCAGTCATGGGGCGCGCGGCTTACTGACCGCAGGGTTTGGTGATAAAGCCAAAGAGCAAGATCCCATCGCCTTGCGGGCCCGTTTTCTGCATCATTACGGCCAAGCGATTTGTTCGGGGACGACTTTGTACGAAGGTATCGAAACGCTCCTCGACCTGTTAGAGCATCAGGCCATCCCGTGGGGCATTGTCACCAATAAACCTGAAGGGCTCACCCATCAGCTGTTAACCTTTTTTCCACGCCTGCAGCAGGCACAGGTTATTGTCGGGGCTGACACTTACGCGCACGCCAAGCCTCACCCATTGCCGCTTCTCGAAGCAGCGAAAACGCTTAATTGTGCACCAGAGCACTGCTTCTATGTCGGAGATATTGAAAATGACATGTTAGCCGCTCGGGCGGCCAATATGGGTGCCGCAGTCGCCGCGTGGGGATACACAGGTGGTGATGATGTAATCAGTAAATGGGAAGCAGATCATATTTTCGCCACCCCACACCATCTCAGTGCCTTTATTGGATCCTAATCACACCCCACAAACCGTGGGGTTTGTTGCCTTTTCAATCAGTTAAATCGGATCACTGTTCGAGCCCAAGATCAATCAAAATAAATTTTTTTTCTTGGTCTTTTTACTGTTTCAACGATTGAAATTCTCGCTAATCTTGGCGCACTTGGAACGCTAGGTTGGTGATTACTAACTTTCGTTATAACATCCCCAAGATATCCACACCTCATCAGCGTGTCGTTCTCTTGCAATATCGCGGTTATATCACTATCTTGTAACGCATCGACAAGCCGACCCCTATATATAGTGTATGAGCGACGCAACGTCCGCATAGAGGCCGACCAAAAAATCATCAGGCATTTTATAAAATCTTGCGAAAATAGCAGTTTGGCAAGGAAATATTGGGAAAGCACACAAAATGAACCAAGAAATAACCGTACTTAAGCGTGATGGACGCAAAGAAAATTTAAACCTCGATAAAATCCATCGCGTTGTTACTTGGGCTGCAGAAGGCCTCACCAACGTCTCCGTTTCTCTCGTCGAGATGCGCTCTCACATCCAGTTTTACGATGGCATGCGTACTGAAGACATTCATGAGACGATCATCAAAGCTGCAGCGGACCTAATTTCGGAAGAAAGCCCAGATTATCAATACCTTGCTGCTCGCCTAGCGGTGTTCCACCTGCGTAAAAAAGCGTACGGACAGTTCGAGCCGCCCACGCTCGTGAAGCATGTGAAAAACATGGTTGAGAAGGGTAAATATGATGCCCACATTCTCGAAGACTACAGCGAAGACGAGCTCGACACCCTAGACAGCTATATCGACCACTGGCGCGACATGAACTTCTCATACGCAGCCGTTAAACAGCTGGAAGGCAAGTACTTGGTTCAAAACCGTGTGACCGGTGAAATCTACGAGAGCGCCCAGTTCCTGTATATGATGGTTGCTGCGTGCTTGTTCGCTGCCTATCCAAAAGAAACGCGCCTTGATTATATCCGTCGTTTCTATGATGCGGTTTCTCAGTTCAAGATCTCATTGCCTACGCCAATTATGTCTGGGGTACGCACGCCAACGCGCCAGTTTAGCTCGTGTGTACTGATAGAGTGCGACGATAGCCTAGACTCGATCAACGCGACCTCTAGCGCCATTGTTCGCTACGTATCTCAGCGCGCGGGGATTGGTATCAATGCCGGTCGTATCCGCGCGTTAGGCAGCCCAATTCGTGGAGGTGAAGCTTTCCACACGGGTTGTATTCCATTTTATAAATATTTCCAAACTGCTGTTAAATGCTGTTCGCAAGGCGGTGTGCGCGGTGGTGCAGCCACCTTGTTCTACCCTATTTGGCACCGAGAAGTTGAATCCCTGCTGGTATTGAAAAATAACCGTGGTGTGGAAGAAAACCGTGTTCGTCACATGGATTACGGCGTGCAAATCAACAAACTGATGTACACCCGCCTACTCAAAGGTGGCAACATCTCCTTGTTCTCGCCGTCTGATGTACCGGGACTGTATGATGCTTTCTTCGAAGACCAAGAGAAGTTTGAGCGTCTGTACACCCAATATGAAGCGGATGCATCGATTCAGCGTGAAACGGTCAAAGCTGTCGATCTTTTCTCTCTGATGATGCAAGAGCGCGCATCAACCGGACGTATCTATATCCAAAACGTGGATCACTGTAATACGCACAGCCCATTCGATGCGTCTGTGGCACCAATTCGTCAGTCCAACCTGTGTTTGGAAATTGCACTGCCGACCAAGCCACTTAACAATGTTGAAGACGAAAACGGTGAAATTGCGCTGTGTACCCTCTCTGCATTTAACTTGGGTGCGCTGGAGTCACTGGACGAGCTTAGCGAGTTGGCCGATCTGACCATCCGTGCACTGGATGCCCTGCTTGATTACCAAGACTACCCGCTACCGGCAGCACGTAAAGCGACCATGAACCGCCGTACCTTGGGTGTCGGTGTGATTAACTTTGCTTACTACCTAGCGAAGCATGGCGTACGTTATTCCGATGGCAGCGCAAACGGTCTGACTCACCGTACCTTTGAAGCCATTCAATATCACTTGCTTCGCGCCTCTGTTGAGCTTGCAAAAGAGAAAGGCGCGTGCCCTGCGTTTAACGAGACTACCTATTCGCAAGGTATTCTGCCAATTGATACCTACAAGAAAGATCTGGATGGTATCTGTGACGAGCCTCTGCACTTAGATTGGGAGACGCTGCGTAAAGACATTCAAACGCATGGCTTACGTAACTCAACATTGACCGCCTTGATGCCATCAGAGACGTCATCACAAATCTCAAATGCCACCAATGGCATTGAGCCACCTCGTGGTTACGTATCGGTAAAAGCATCGAAGGACGGTATCCTCAAGCAGGTCGTGCCGGAATTCCATAAATACAAGAATAACTACGAGCTGCTCTGGAACATTGGTAGTAATGATGGCTACTTACAGTTAGTCGGTATCATGCAAAAATTCGTCGATCAGGCGATTTCCGCCAACACCAATTATGATCCGAGCCGTCATCAAAGTGGTAAAGTTCCAATGAACCAACTACTCAAAGACCTGCTCACCGCTTATAAACTCGGGGTTAAAACCCTTTACTATCACAACACCCGTGATGGTGCGAGCGATGGTCAATCGGATCTGAGTGCTGCGCAAGCAGAAGATGATTGTGCCGGCGGTGCATGTAAGATCTAACAAATTGGGGTAAGGGCCTGCCCTGCGGGCCCTTTTCTAGAGGTTAATAGGATTCATGACTTACAGTACGTTTTCTAAAGTCAACAACGACCCATTGAAAGAGCCAATGTTCTTTGGCCAATCGGTCAACGTGGCGCGTTACGACCAACAAAAATATGAAATTTTTGAAAAGCTGATCGAAAAACAGCTTTCTTTCTTTTGGCGCCCAGAAGAAGTTGACGTGTCAAGTGACCGCATTGATTACAACAAGTTACCCGAGCATGAGAAGCATATTTTCATCAGTAATTTGAAGTATCAAACGCTGCTCGATTCTATCCAAGGCCGTAGCCCGAATGTCGCCTTGCTTCCTCTGGTGTCAATTCCTGAGCTGGAAACTTGGATTGAGACGTGGAGTTTCTCAGAAACCATCCACTCACGCTCATACACCCACATTATCCGTAATATCGTTGCCGATCCGGCGATTGTATTTGATGATATTGTGATGAATGAGCACATCCAGAAGCGCGCCAACGACATTGCGCAGTACTATGACGACCTCATTCAAACCACTAACTACTATCACCAGTTAGGGGAAGGCACCCATACTATTAATGGCAAAACCATTAGCTTAAGCCTGCGTGCGTTAAAACGTAAGCTGTACCTGTGCCTGATGTCCGTGAATGCACTCGAAGCGATTCGTTTCTACGTCAGCTTTGCTTGTTCATTCGCCTTTGCGGAGCGTGAACTGATGGAAGGCAACGCCAAAATCATCAAGTTTATTGCCCGTGATGAGGCGCTTCACCTTACAGGCACCCAGCACATGCTGAATATTCTGCGTAGCGGGCAGGACGATCCAGAAATGGCTGAGATTGCCAAAGAGTGCGAGCAAGAGTGTTTTGATCTCTTCAAAGACGCCGCTGAGCAAGAGAAAGACTGGGCAGAATACCTGTTCCGTGATGGCTCTATGATTGGCTTGAACAAAGACATTCTTTGCCAGTACGTCGAATACATCACCAACTTACGTATGTCGGCAGTCGGCCTTGCCCCTGCATACGATAACGCCACCCAAAACCCGATTCCGTGGATCAATGCGTGGCTATCTTCCGACAATGTGCAGGTTGCACCGCAAGAAGCCGAAATTAGCTCATACCTCGTGGGTCAAATCGATAACGAAGTGAGCGTTGAAGACTTTGGTGACTTCGAGCTATGACCCGAATCACGATTGAAGTGAACGGTATCAAGGTGGGTGGCAACACCCACCAAAGTTTGCTTGAACAACTTGAGCAAGCCGGTATTCAACCCGAATATCAATGCCGCAATGGCATGTGCGGCGCGTGCCGTTGTCAATTGCAACAAGGTTCGGTCAAACAAGAAGACGCGATGGCATTTGTTCGTCCCGGGGAAATTCTTACTTGCCAAAGTACGCCACAGACCGATGTGTCAATTGAATTTGAATACCAGCCAGCAGCGAAAGCAAAAGTCGTTAATGAGTAGTGAGCCTACGCCCACTACTCCTCTCACCTTAGCGCCCAACAAGCACCGATTTAAGCAATCGTCTCAGCATCAATAAAAATGTCATCATGACGCGTTAATGATGCGTAATCGGCAATCACCGGCTGCCCATGAAGATAACGCCTTAACATGTCCAGCAATACCGTCGCCATATAACAGCGGGCGTTGTCATGGGAGAAATGGCGTTTAAAGCTTAGTCGCTGTCCCCACTCTCCGTCGGGGGTGGAAATCGCCACGCAAATTTGTCCATGAAGCTCAGGACCACATGCTAAACCAATTTGATGCTGGCCTTGTGCAATGGCCGCGCTGGCCATGGCTAATGAGGCAGCGAGCGGGTTGGCAACGGCTTGTTCGGGCACATGCGCATTTGACATGACCCAGCCTTGCTCGACCAAGTGTGCAGCTTGACCGTTTAACGTGCTAGCTAACCATCCGCCCGTAAATTGTTCCACCACCTTTAATACCGCACCTTGACGATTGAGATCGGCGGCCAGCGCTTGCACCATCGCTTGGTTGCAACTGACAACATGATCGCCAAGGCATGATTGCACCGCATCAATGAGCTGCACTTTATCGGGATGATCGTCAGCCATGAAGAGTTTCACTTCAATAAACGGCAGACTCGAGCGATAACCCAGCGTCACATCGTTAGGCAACGAAACAGATGCCATGGCATCGCTGATCCCCGATTCGGACAAGCCAAATGTGAACAAACGGTAACAAGAACGCGCACTGGGTGCATAGTTGTGGCTTAATTCAGGCAGAATCTGCTGCTCTACCATGCAGAAAAATTCTGAAGGCACCCCGGGTGTAAAGTAGAAGTGACAGCCATTTAAGTGGCAATAAAAGCCACAGGCAGTGCCATTGGGATTATCGATGAGGCGAGCGCCCTCAGGGAGCATGGCTTGTTTTAGGTTGCTTTGCGCCATAGGACGGCCATGACGCTCGTAGCGCTGCTTTAATTCATCCAGCCAGGTTTCATTGAGTGTCAGCTCTACGCCCATCGCCGACGCCATCGCTGCCGTGGTTAAATCATCGGTGGTTGGCCCTAACCCACCATTCACAATCACCACATCCTCGGTTTGAGATAGCCGAACAAGCTCAACCGCCATCTCATCGAGCTCATCCCCAACGGTGACCCGCCGAGACATCGCAAATCCATTTTCGTACAGCATGCGGGACAGCCAAGCCGCATTGGTATCTGTGATATCGCCAAGCAAAACTTCTTCACCGGTCGACAGCATCGCGATACGTGGCATGGGTGTTTTATGTTGTTGATTGTCCACCTAGCCGCTCCTTTTGATTAGTATCCTAGAGCATTGATTATGACATCACACGCCATTACGCACTAGCCCAAGCCAATCGTACACTTTATTTTACGGTGTCGTATCTGTATCATTACACTCATCAGTTTTTTAATCTGCATAAGCAGTGCACAATACGCATAAATTCACGTTATCTTTTGTGCGAACACAACAATTAACTTTTTATTTACACTGGTTAAACATTATATGAACAAGGTACTAGGAAGTTCGCTAATCATTGCAGGTACGACCATTGGCGCAGGCATGCTCGCGTTGCCGCTTGCCTCTGCAGGAATAGGGTTTGGCGCATCGATGGCGCTGATGGGGGTGATGTGGGCCTTGATGACCTACACCGCATTGTTGATGCTAGAAGTGCACCAATACGCCGACGCTGACGCCACCCTACACAGTCTCGCAAAACAATTTTTAGGGGATAAAGGCAAATGGCTGGCATCGTTCGCGATGCTGTTTCTTTTCTACTCGCTTTGCGCTGCTTACATTGCGGGCGGTGGTAGCCAGTTGAATGAGAAACTTGCACAGTGGTCCTCGATTCAACTCCCACCCGCAGCGGGCGCGGTGCTGTTTACCTTGGTGTTTGGATTGGTGGTGACACTAGGAACCAGCAAGGTAGATTTAATCAATCGTGGGCTATTCACGCTAAAAGTGGTGTTCTTGATCTTGGCTCTAACACTACTCACTCCCCATGTATCAAGCATTAATTTGGTCGAAATGCCGGTGGAGAAAGGCTTGATGGTTGCCGCACTCCCGGTCATTTTCACCTCGTTTGGCTTCCATGGCAGCATCCCTTCGATTGTACGTTATGTGGGGATTGATTTGCCCTCCTTGCGCAAGGTGATGATTATTGGTTCAACCTTACCCCTCGCCTTGTACATTTTTTGGCAGGTTGCGAGCTTGGGGAGCGTGGCGCAGTCAATCTTGCTACAAAACGGTGAGTTGTCACAATTTGTGAAAGTCATTCAGGCAGTGGTGCAACAAGACTATATTGCCTCGAGCATTTCGCTGTTCGCAGACTTGGCACTCGCCACGTCATTCTTAGGCGTGAGTTTAGGGTTGTTTGACTTTATTTCAGACAGCTTTAAGCGTCAGGACACAGTCGGCGGTCGACTGCAAACAGCAGCAATCACTTACTTACCACCGCTTGTTTTTGCGCTGTTCTATCCACAAGGCTTTATCACTGCCCTTGGCTATGCTGCCATCGCACTGGTTATTCTTGCAGTCGTGTTGCCGGTGCTAATGGTACGTAAGGCTCGCCAGACCGTCTCTACCGACAACCATTATCAGGTCATTGGCGGTAATTTAGGCCTGAGTTTGGCGATGGTCGGCGGTATCGCTGTGGTGGTTGCGCAATTTATGGCGTAAACCTCCCGCTCACCGTACACTATCAAAACGCCCAGCTTTGGCTGGGCGTTGCTTATGGGCAATGACACGCCTATCGCTATGTGCCTCTACCCACCTAAAAGCCCTCTGACCAAGGTACTCACCCCTGCTAACGTACACAGTACCAACATAGCGCGCCGAACCAGTACAGGCTTCACCTTCGGCGCGACACGGTAGGCTAACCACGTTGCGAGTAAAACCGCGGGCACCGCGAATGCGGCTTGCTGAACATGCCACCAAGTAAGATAGTCCGTCGCGCCCAGCGCAATCAAAGACAAGATACAGCTAATCACAAAGTAGCCGGCCAAGCAGGCACGCATCTTATTCACTTCCGCATGCTGTAATACCAGTGCCATCGGCGGCCCACCGATGCTGGTTGTGGTGCCCATGACCCCCGATGTAAACCCAGCAATAAAGAAGTTGAGGCGATTCGGTGCAATGTTGAGGCGTGCCATACTGGCAAACACTGCCAGTAAGACCGCCGTGCCAATGATGATTTCTAGCATTTGTGTCGTTACCACCAACATAATGGCGCCTGCTAGCATGGTGCCAGGCACACGCCCCAAGTACGCCCAGCTTAAATCACGAAAGGACAATTGGTGGCGATACTGCCACGCATTGATACTGGCGAGGGTCAGCCCCACCATTGAAATCGTGGTAGGGACCAATTTCGGATCAATCATAAGCAGCAGCGGCGCAGCGACAATCGCCATGCCAAAACCAATTAAACTTTGCACAAAACAGCCCAAGCCTAGGATCACGGCCACGGCAAATGACACGCTTAAATCTGCCATAGTAAAGCTTCTTTATATTAAGTTATTTGCGCGAAATTCTAGCGGCTAAGCGCACACGATACTATCACTCATTAACAGATTGATTACTCAGGCGTGTCAATTCTACGTAACACGTAATCAACGTGCTGGCGAAGCGCTTTCCTTAGCGACGCGTGGCATGAATAAGCAGATTGCGTGGCGTTAAGCTCGGCGCACAAAACTGGACCAGATCGACGTGATAGTTATATTGCTCAAGATACAGCACCCGATCGAGCGCTAGCCAAAGTTCTAAGGCTCGGCGGAACGCAGACTTCACGACATTGATTTGTTCCAGAATCACAAATCGCGCCTCTCCCCGAGCCAAATACGGCGTAAAGTCGGTATCGCTAGATACGGGTAAGCCTTTTTGCGTCGCGCCCCAATGACAAAACGCCTCAAAGCCATCATTCAGTTGCGACTTTTGAATTGCCGGCAGCGGTAAGTACTGGTCAGACTGAAAAGCATCACGCTGCCACTCATCAAACCCTAACCGGTATGTGACTTCTTGATAGCGCTGACGACGGACACGCTCACCACCGGTGGCCGCTTCTTGAACCGCGATTTTAAGATCGGTTTTGCTCAGGACCAATCCTGCTTGCTGCCCTACATCCGATAGAGGTTGATACGTGTTACCCGTGATCAATTGATAACAACACGGTGATACACTGATCGCGTTAAGATCGGCCGCAACCGCTTGGCGCAATAGGTGCACATGCAGATCGCCACAAGCATGCAGCGCCAAGGCATGATCGCAGCGATGAATTACGGGTACTGCGGCATCACTAAAGGCATCTAGGTGATGAAACTGCATCGGCAACTGGTGCTGTTCAGCATAAGCTTGGCCTTGTTCACAAAGCGCCTGCTGCCACTCTAAACTGTCCACTCGCGCGGGTGTACTTGCCGCCACAGCCCGGCCTAAATATCCTTTCCCCGCACACCACTCTAGATATCGTTGCGTTGATGGCTGTGTGGGGACGGCGCTCAAGTAAGCGCGGATTTGCGCCCACTTCCGCCCGGGGACGCCCACGCCAAGCCGCTCATCCATAGCCACTGCTGCCATCTTAGCCTCTGGGACATCCGTTAAGCGTGGAATCGCGGCCAACGCTGGCCACCAGTTCGCCAGTTGCTCTGCCACTTGATTCGGCGCCGCCTTCCATTGCGCGGCCTGTGAAATGTCGAGCGTTGAAAGCCATTCACACAGTTCAGGGCACGATGACCAAGGCAGACGCGCATGTGCCATCGGCATGGGTCGCCATAACCACTGATACTCCACCAGCAATTCGGTCAGTTGCTTAAATTGAACAAGATATAACGAGTTAGGCATCGGGCTGGCACCTTGATTGCTCGACAAATAGCGGCGTCACTGGGATCAAAAAGGGCTGCCGAAGCAGCCCTAATGGCAATCTATTATTTTATCGAATTGGCAGTGGAATGTCCTTAAACATTGCCTCAATTTCTTCGTTAGAGCGCAGTGCGACGGCTTGGTCAACAACGTTGCGCGTCAAATGAGGCGCGAAACGTTCGATAAAATCGTACATATAGCTTCGTAAGAAGGTTCCTTTACGAAAACCAATCTTGGTGGTGCTGGCACCAAAGATATGGCTCGCATCAATCGCTACCAAATCGGTATCTGTATGACTGTCCATCGCCATACTGGCAATCACCCCGACTCCAAGCCCCAATTTCACGTAAGTTTTTATCACATCGGCATCGGTCGCGGTGAAGACAATTTTGGGGGTGAGATGAGCGCGATGAAAGGCTTCATCTAGCTCTGAGCGACCAGTAAAGCCAAACACATAGGTCACCAGTGAATAGGCCGCTAAATCTTCGATGGTAATCTGCTTTTTCTGCGCCAGTGGGTGATCTGGGGTAACGATAATTGAGCGATTCCAGTGGTAACAAGGTAGCATCACCAGATCTTCATAGAGGTGAAAGGCTTCCGTTGCAATCGCAAAGTCCGACGTCCCTTTAGCGACCGAGTCTGAGATTTGCGTGGGTGTGCCTTGATGCATATGCAACGACACTTTCGGGAAACGCGCAGTGAAGGTTTTGATCACCTCAGGCAGTGCATAGCGCGCTTGGGTGTGCGTGGTTGAAATGTTCAGGTTCCCCATCTCTGGGTGGGTGTGCTCGCTTGCCACCGCCTTAATGCTCTCAACCCGTGAGAGAATATCTTGCGAAATAGAGACAATCGCCTCACCTGCTGGTGTCACTTTGGTTAAGTGCTTACCGCTCCGCTCAAAAATCTGCACGCCCAGCTCATCTTCTAACAACCTGACTTGTTTACTGATCCCTGGCTGAGAGGTATATAAACTCTCTGCCGTCGCAGACACATTCAAGTTATGATTGACGACTTCAACGATGTATCTAAGCTGTTGTAGTTTCATAGTGCAGACGCATGAGCCTCGTAATAAAAGTGACCGCCTTGGGATTTCTCTTCTTCATTTATATACCCAAATTCGATTATTTAATAGGCTTTGGTTATATAAACGTTAGTGATTGCACATTCACTAATCGATCCTGTGCCTATGGTGTGAGAAGGATGGAATATTCCTGCGAGGAAAACCCAGAATCAAGCAATTAGAGTCGCGAATTCCACCAACATGGGCCACACTCAAACAAACTGACACGAGATCGAACGTAAGTGAGGTTGAAACTCAGGTTAGAGACGGATCACTGAACCGTGTTAACACCTGTATTCATGCTATCTCTGACCTTAGAGATCGTGTATCTTAATCAGTTGAGTTTATTACAAGGAACATCGACGCTGAATTATGAATATTGCCTTGATAGCTGGCCTTTGTGTCATATTGCTCGGCCTGATTGTCGGCTACAACATTTTGGCTCAACAGCGCAAACAGATTGAATCGCATAAGCGTCAAGAAATGGCCAAACACATTGCGGTAATCGACGCCACCGAAGAGCTAATTGGTAACGCTCACAACCTGCCTTATAGCGGGACTTTATTAGTTTGCTTGAACAAGAAGATCCTTGATTCACTTAAAGCGATGCATGAGATCGATAACTCAGATAAATCTATTCCGCAGCGTATCAGCGCCACGCAAGCGCAAATTGACCAAATTAAACAGAGTTTCTCGAACAAAGAATCGACATCGTTTCGTGTCCCAGATAGCGACCGCCAAGCCATTTCCATGCTGAAACTGGTAAAGCGCCTTCGCTCGGTGATTAAGGCAGAGCACTCAAAAGGCCGTTTACAAACCCAAGCCTTTGTGGCTGAGAATGCGCGCCTTGAGCAGATGCAGCTCAAAATCAATATTGAGAACGTGGTGAAGCGCTCTAACGAAGCAAAGCGCAAAGGCCAGTTAGGAACGGCACAACAATTGTTGAAGAAAGCGATCGATGTATTGAGTACCAAAAACGACAATTACTCGGCGCAAATGAAAGAACGCCTTCAGCAAATGCACACTGAAGTGACACAAACACTCAACACTGGTCACGAAAAGAGCAAGTCCGATCAAGAGCAAGAGAAAAGTGAACTCGACGAACTCTTCGCACCAAAGAAAAAATGGTGATGGGCACAAAGCGAATAATAGACTCAAAAAAGGCGCTTATCGCGCCTTTTTTATTAGCTTAACGCCGGCATCTCCGGCTTAAGCGCTAAATCGCATTTTGATATGGTCAAGCACCCCATCCGACGCTTCTTCCAGCAAATCCAAGACTTTTTCAAACCCCTGCGCGCCACCGTAGTAGGGATCGGGGATTTCCTGTTCTTCTCCCTCACTCCAACTTAAAAACAAAGAGAGCTTGGATTGATACGCGTCCGGACACATTATTTGTAAGTCGGATAAGTTGCTCTGATCCGCCGCCAATATCATATCGTGTTTTGCAAAATCATCGGGCTGGATCTGTCGAGCACGAATACCTGCGAAGGAATACCCTCTCGCTTCTCCCGCTTTTTGACTACGTGGGTCGGGCGGATTACCTTGGTGGTATCCCGCCGTCCCTGCCGAGTCGATACGAACCGCCAGTCCTCTGGCCTCAGCACGTGCTCTAAGCACGGCTTCAGCTGTCGGTGAGCGACAGATATTGCCTAAACATACCACCAACACACTGGGTATCGTTGCCGCTTCCTTCATTCACTATTACTCCTGTTGCCTACGAGCTCACAGTGTATCAGGCCGTCTATTTGCGCGACTAGCTTAGTGCCACCGTATAATCAATCACAATTAAATCCTCAATCACGGGACGAAACACTGCCTTTAACGCTTCGTGTGCAGGATGGGGCAAGTAGGTTTGTCGCGCCGTCTCATCACGAAAGGTCATTAAAATCACATGGCTGTAGCCTTGGTTTTTCCCCTCTGGGCTATTGTTTTCGCCCCATTCCACAGACTCTACACCTTCAATGGTTGAGGGCATCGCCTCGAACGCATCACGGACAGCCTGAATCTGCGCATCACGTGCATTGGGCACAAACCGTACTACCAGTACATGACGTATCATTTTAAATTCCTTATTGATTTGCCAAATCGACGCTCAATTGTTCGGAAAGGAACTGATTGAATGCTTGCCAAGACTGTTTGTCGGCTTGTTCGCGATAACGCTCCGAACCAAAAACAGTAAAGGCATGAGGCGCCCCAGCATACACTTGCGACCAGTAATCAAGGTTGGCAGCTTCGAGTTCATTAATCAGCTGCGCAAATTCACTCATGGGAACGGCTTTATCCGCACCACCGTGAGCAATAAAAAGTGGTGCAATATCTTGTGAATACGCCTGTCCACTTGGGGTTTCCAAGCCACCGTGAAAACTGGCATAACCACTGACTGGCATCTGCTGCGGATTGCGTGCAAGTTCGAGTGTCACTGTCCCACCAAAGCAATATCCTGCCACCACAGGCGCCTCAATCCCTTGCGACTTTGCCGCTTCCATGCCCGCTTGAATTAAGGTTTGCATCCGTGCTCTATCTTTATAAAGCGCGCCTGTCGCCGCCCGCTTCGCCTCTAGCGTTTGAGGCCGGTTCCCTTTACCGAACATATCAAGCGCAAAAACACGATACCCCATTCCCGCCAACATGTCCGCTCGTTGCTGCTCATACTCAGTCAGCCCATCCCAGTCATGGATGATCACCACACTGCCCTTTTCAACCGAGCTAGGAGTCGCTAAATACCCGGAAAACATCTCATTGTCCCATTGATAATCGATCTGCTCTCCCGCCAATACCGGAAGTGAGAAAAGACATGTTACTGCCGCTAGACGTCGCATTGTTTGTTTCATCATTTCATCCTTGGTTGGTCTATGTATGGGTGGTGTTCAGTGCATGGTCTCTTTACTATAGACACAGGTTCATCGTTTATTGGAAATCAAATGTCTGAACAGGGTCATAAAAAACGCCAACAAAAACTCAAAGAGAGGGTAGATGCCCGCGTAGAAGCGGCTCAGCAAGAAAAAGGATTACTGCTGATAGTGACGGGGAATGGAAAAGGCAAATCAACCTCTGCCTTCGGTACAGTAGCACGAGCAACGGGCCACGGGCTCAAATGCGGGGTGGCGCAGTTTATAAAGGGAACGTGGGCATGTGGCGAGCGCGATCTGCTATCGCAGCATGGCGTTGACTTTCACGTGATGGGCACCGGATTTACATGGGATACCCAAGACAAAACCGCCGATACGGAAGCCGCGCAGCAAATCTGGCAACACTGCCAAGCCATGCTGGCTGATCCAAACTACGACTTGGTCGTTCTTGATGAGATCACCTATATGATCACCTACGGTTATATTGAACTAGACAGCGTGGTCGCCGCATTACAGGCAAGGCCCGCCGACCAATCAGTGATTATCACCGGCCGAGGTGCCCACCGCCAGTTGGTAGATATGGCCGATACGGTCTCAGAAGTCCGTAACGTGAAGCATGCGTTTGATGCTGGGATAAAAGCGCGCCAAGGTATCGACTGGTAGTTCTGGTTTAACCATAAAAAATGGGCGAATACGCCCATTTTTATTGATGCTGCTGCCCAACCTCAGGAGGCTGAACGGACCTTTGCCTGTTGTTCCTCATTCGGGTAGCAATCTTTTTGATTACACAACAAAGCATCAATCGACTGGTCGCCGAGTAAGCGCCGCCAGAGGGCAGGGATAGTGCGAGGCAAGACCGGCCCTGGCTCTAGCTGACGGGGGGGAACAGGGCGCCATTCTCCTTGGTCACTTTGCTCGGCAAGCAAAAACTGGAACGGCCGATAGTTCGCCATACCTAATCGCAAGTCTGTGACAACTTGCTGCCCCCCACGATTTTCATAGCGTAAAAAGTCCCGGGCAAAAAAGCGCAAGGCGGTCAATGATTCTGACTCCGCCAGTGGCCATCCTTGCTGCTCAAACGCCATCCAATCGATATCTGGTGTTTTATCCAATCGCGAGGCAAGCCCTTCCCAATAGGTCTGCTCCCCTCTTACCACAATACGCCAAAGCACCGTATTAAACGGCGTAGGGGTAATAAACATAGGCTTTCCCGCCAGCTCAGTGCCTTGGGTTTGTTGTGCCACGCGCGCTTTTATTTGCTCAAGCTGATACACAGAACTTAATAAATAAAGACTCGAGGCGATCAGTCCAATCACGCATAGTCTTGCTGCGTTGGCTCTCCAAACTAGCGCCGCAAGCACACCGATCAGCAGTGGCAGCGTATACAAGGGGTCGATGATAAAGATACTAGCGACCGCAACAGGCGGCTTATCCAGCGGCCAAAAGAGTTGCGTGCCATACGCCGTCATAGAATCAAGCAATGGATGGGTAACCAACACACTGACCACCAGCACCATCAGCTGCCATAAAGGCCATGCTTTATCACTCAAGCGCCACCACAGTGCCGCTATCGCGACACCCAAGGGCGGTAACACAAACAGTGAATGGCTAAAGCCCCGGTGGTTGACGGTATTCGCTACCGGATCGCCATAATCAATGACGACGTCGAGATCTGGTAAGGTTCCTAGCAGTGCCCCCGCCAAGAGCACCTTAGGGCTACAGCGTCGGCCTGCGACCATACCCGCGACAGCCGCGCCCAAGGCAGCTTGTGTTACAGAATCCATATCCGATATCTGTCCTTTATCCTGTTTGTATTAGATAGCTTGGTGCCGCATAAAGCGATCATTGAAACAGGTTGAGTAGCTTGTCAGCCGCCTCTTTCACTTTCTCGTCATCGGCTTTATCCCCGAGCAATTTTTTAATGCCGCGTTGCGCTTCTTTACGCGCTTTCTCTTCCAGCACTTTATTGCTACTCAGTAGCTTTTTAATGTCGAGTTTGTAGCTTGGCGCCTGCCAAGTTCCCGCAACATCAACGGGAATGGTCACATCCCGCAGTTCATCGATGTCTTTGCCGCCTTGGCCTTTGCTGGTCTCGACCACAGAGGTATACACCGCAAAATCGAGCGTCTCTTTCAATAAATCTGTCTGCCCTTCACTGCGTACGCGCAACGCAGGTGCTTCCAGCAATAAATCGTTGGTCCGCGCCATCCCATTTCCAAGCACAAAGCTTGCGGTCAGCGCACTGAAGTCGGTTTTACGGACTTCGTCAACATATCCCGACTTCTCACCTTTGAGCGTTGCCTTGGCTTCACGCAGCATCTGCGCCAAATTGATCCCATTGATTGCACCGTCTTCAAAGAAGATCGCAACACGGCCATTGATGGCTTCACGCAATGCATAAGGAGATAGCCCCTTACCTTGTACATTGACGTCAACGTTTCCTTTGCCTGCTAATAGATCAACTTCGGCAGCGTCTTGAAGCAGCGGTAGCACCTCGATACCTCGCGCCCGTTTGCTGACCTCGTACCGTGCCGGCGAGACTGACGCATCCAATACCGCACTTGCCGATACCGTGCCTTGATAGGCCTCTGTCACAAAGCGCGATAAGGTGACTTTACCCCGGTTAATGGCCACTTCGGCTTCAGTTTGACCGAGTTCGACGTTAGCGACTTTGAGTCCTTGAAGGGCAAGGGTTCCCGCTACATCCAATTGTTGTAGTGCGGATAGATCAGGCTCTTCTCGACTCAATGCTAGCGTTGTTTGCGCTTGTGGGGCAGCCGATGATGAAGGCGCCGAAGCGGCATTGCCTTTATCTTGTTGGGGCGCCTCTGTCGTGGTGGGCAGTAATGCATCCACATCAATGCGGTTGGTGTTCAGCGCAAAACGAACTTGGGGAATATCAGTGAGCTTGACGGCCACTTTGCCATCCACGATCACTTGGTCGGTGTTTAAACGACCAACAAGATCCGTCACCGTGACCACATTCGCGTCCATATCATAATCAATATCCGCTGACAGCTGCTGCGTGATTGACTGGTTAGGCACCGCCTCACCCGAGACCGTAGTCAACATATCCAGCCCTTGAATCGCAAACTGCCTCAAAGACGACGCAACTGTGACTTGCGCTTTACCCGACGTTTCCACGTCCATATCTGCGGTCTTTAACTTGGCGTTAAACCCAAGCGCTGAAGCCTCACCCAGCGCAAAGCTTTCTAAGGTAAGATTTGCTTCGCGCAGTGTCACGTCTCCCGATTGCGCAGATAATGTCATCGCAAACTGACGTAACTGACTTTGCATGGGCTCCGTCATCAATTTCACATCACCTTGGCCTTGTAGGGAGAAGGTTTCTGCATTTTGGCTTCCCACCAGCGAAACGCTTACCGGCGTCCACACCGCCGGTGCCAAATTGCCAATCTCTACATTCACCTCATCAAGACGTGTCTGTGTACTCGCTTGATCATCTTTGAGCAGCACACTGGCATTACTGATACGCAACCCTTGTAGCGTTATATCCCAGCCAGCAGCCTGTGTTTCGGCTGGTGATGCTGAGTTGCTCGGTGTCACAGGTGTGCTTTCCGTGGTGGTTTCAGACTCGGCTTGCTGTGGGGTAAGGTTAGTTTCACCATTGGCAAGCGTTTGGACAAAAATACGCGGGTCTTGCAGTAAGATTTCACCCACATGGAGCTGCTGAGACAGTAAAGGCAACACATCAATAGACATTTGCGCGCGAGACAGCGCGAGCAAATTTGGCTCATCAAACCCGGGGCGGTTTTTCACTGCCACATCCGCCACTGAGAAGCCCAAGCTCGGCCAAAACTGCCAATCGATATCACCATCAATGACCAAATCAAAGCCAGTTTGCTGCTTCACTTGCTCAACTAACATCGGCTTAAATTGATTCGGGTTAATGGTGGCGACAACGGCGGCCAGACCGCCGATAAGGATGACCAGTAACCCAGCCACTATCGCCGCAATTTTCTTTACCATCACTGTATGCTCCTTGTTCGCGTGGCGAAAATAACGCGTTATATTTGATAGCGTTATCGACCACAGTTCGACAATCTGGTTCCATTTCATCAAAAAATGCGCCCGTAGGCGCATTTTGATAGTTAAGCCTTATCTTGGCTAATTCGCGAGGCGACCGCCCCTTGTTGGTTCTTATATTTGGCGTTATCACGCTTATTGTAGGGTTGCTCTGCCGGACCTGACATGGGCTCAAAGCTAAGCGCGCCAATGGGCATGCCTGGGCGCAGTGCAAGCGGCAAGCGGCCATTATTATAAAACTCTAACACAATGCGGCCCGACCAACCTGGATCGATACGATGCGCGGTCACATGCACCATCAGTCCCAAACGCGCCAATGATGAACGGCCATCAAGCCAGCCAACAATATCATCGGGTAACGTCACGGATTCATGAGTGACTGCCAGAGCCAGCTGCCCGGGGTGCAAATAAAACGCCTCTCCTTCAGCAACCTCGATTTCATCACTCATCACCTTTTCGAGTTGCGCATTGACCTCTTCTTTTGGGCCAGACAAGTCGATATAGGGGGCGCCATGATCATTAAAGACACGAAATTGGTTACCTAGGGTCACATCAGCCGTGACACCTGAAATCGATGCATCAGCCGGACGCGGATCAATTTTGATGCGGCCATCATCGAGGTGCTCTTTGATATGCCTGTCGCACAGTCGCATCGGGGTTCCTCACTGTAGATGGTTTTAGAACACGGCACCACGCAAGGTCGCATGTGCCGCTATTCGCTAGATTATCGGTTGGTTTACGCTTTTAGCAAACGGGCAATATGCGCTTTTAGCACATCAATGGCAATCCGGTTTTTACCCCCGCGAGGCACAATGATGTCTGCATATTGTTTTGACGGCTCAATAAACTGCATAAACATAGGGCGGACCGTCTTTTGATATTGCTCCATGACAGAATCCATGGTGCGGCCACGCTCGGCAACATCACGTTTCATGCGGCGTAGCAAACAGATATCAAGTGGGGTGTCCATAAAGACGCTAGCGTGGATCAAATTGCGAAGACGAGGATCGGTGAGCAGCAGAATACCTTCGAGGATAATGACTTTTTTCGGGGTCATCGTCGTGGTTTCCGCCATTCGGGTGTGCTCAGAATAACTATAAACCGGCACATCAACCGACTGACCGGCGACCAATGCTTCCAAATGCTCACACAACAGATCGTGATCCAGTGCCTGTGGGTGGTCATAATTCGTTTTTACGCGCTCTTCCATGCTGAGGTGGCTTTGATCGCGGTAGTATCTATCTTCCGTGATCACGCCGATTTGATGATCGCCGACTTTTTCCTTTAATTCCTTATAAATGGTGCTGGCGATAAGGCTTTTACCGGATGCAGAGGCGCCTGCGATGCCGATAATAACGCAGTGGTGGTTGTTATCACTCATAATATGAATACCCAGAGGAAACTTGGCGGAATCAACATAAACCGCCTGATTATAGGGAGTTGAGCCGGCTGGCGCCAGTGAAAATCTTGCTTGATCGCCACATCAGCCGGCATTCGCGTCTCAACAGCGGTCCGTGCTCAACCTCTAGGACAAGGTTTGTATAGCTATCTGTTCAGGACGCGTTTCACCTTGCCAATACAGTTTACTCGCCACCGTGCTCGCCATATCACGATACGCATGGGTATGCTCGCTCTCAGGACGTGCCACCACGCTTGGCTTTCCGCTATCAATGTCTTCACGAATGGATACATGCAATGGCACCTGCGCCAAAACTGGCGTGCCTTGCTGCTTCGCCATTTTTTCCGCGCCGCCCGTGCCAAAAATTGCCTCATGATGCCCACAGTGAGAACAAATGTGATAACTCATGTTCTCAACCACCCCTAACACAGGGACCGAGACTTTCTCAAACATCGCCACGCCTTTTATCGCATCGGCGAGTGCAAGGTCTTGCGGCGTCGTCACGACCACCGCGCCGTTTACCGGAAACTGTTGCGCCAAGCTTAATTGAATGTCGCCCGTCCCCGGTGGCATATCTACCACCAAATAATCCACGTCAGGCCAGCGGGTTTCATTGATTAATTGAGCGAACGCTTTCGACGCCATCGGACCACGCCAAACTGTCGCGTTGTCGGCCGGGACAAGATAACCAATCGAATTCGAGACAATGCCATAGCGCGACACAGGCTCCATCAGTTTGCCATCGTGGGTTTGCGGTTCGCTATGCTGTGCACCGAGCATGAGAGGCACAGATGGTCCATAGATATCTGCATCCAACAGCCCCACACTTGCCCCTTCCGCGTGCAAGGCAAGCGCTAAGTTCACCGCTGTGGTGGACTTACCAACGCCCCCTTTTGCCGAACTGACCACAATCAGGTTTTTCACCCCTTTTACCGGCGCTTTGTCACCGGCTTTCAGCGGAGCGACGCGCTGGGTCAATGAAAACTGGCTTGCGTTTTCCGGTACCTGTACGGCGAGCCAATCAGAGAGCGCTTGGATAATCGACCCCGCAGCAAAAGGAAACACCACCTCAATACTGTTTTCATGACCCTTGACCCAATGTGGCTGGCTTGCCCATTGGTCGATCAACCCCGGATGAGAGAATTGATTAAGTAACGTCACCGCTGCGTCTTGGCTCATCACTGATGCCGCTTTTTTCGTTGATTTGTTCTTTTTGCCGCCAAAAAACATGCTTCACCGTCCAATTTATTCATTATTTGGGTCCGCGTCCCTAACCAATTATGCGTAAACGCCTTATGACACGGCCTTGCTCTAGGCAAGGCATATCGTATCAGGTAAGATTTCCGCAATCATTCCATTCATATCATAAGAGCGAACAAACAAGATTATGGCTGCAAACCCACGTAAAATTTTGGTGACCTGTGCGCTGCCTTATGCGAACGGCTCAATCCATTTGGGCCACATGCTCGAGCATATTCAGGCAGATGTATGGGTCCGCTATCAGCGCCTGCGCGGCAATACCACTCACTTTATTTGTGCCGACGATGCTCACGGCACGCCTATTATGTTGAAAGCGCAGCAAATGGGCGTGGAGCCCGAAGCCATGATCGCCGATGTGCAAAAAGAGCATAAAGCCGACTTTGATGGCTTTAACATCAGCTTTGATAACTATCACAGCACGCACAGCGAAGAAAACCGCGAGTTGGCGTCATTCATTTACACCCAATTGCGCGATAAAGGCTATATCACCAGCCGTACGATTTCACAGCTGTTCGATCCTGAAAAAGAAATGTTCTTACCGGATCGTTTCGTCAAAGGTGAGTGCCCGAAATGTCACGCTGACGACCAATATGGCGATAACTGTGACAACTGTGGCGAAACCTATGCACCGACGGAGCTCATTAATCCTCGCTCGGCAGTCAGCGGTGCCACCCCTGTGATGCGCGACTCTGAGCACTTTTTCTTTGATTTGCCGCAGTTTGAGCAAATGCTGAATACCTGGACCAAATCAGGTGCGCTGCAAAGCGAAATTGCCAACAAAATGAACGAGTGGTTCGAAACCGGTCTGCAACAGTGGGATATCTCGCGTGATGCGCCCTATTTTGGTTTTGAGATCCCAGACCAACCCGGTAAGTTCTTCTACGTTTGGCTCGACGCCCCAATTGGTTATATGGGCTCGTTCAAAAACTATTGCAACAAGCACAACGACATCGACTTTGACGAATACTGGAAAGAAAATAGCGAAGCCGAGCTTTATCACTTTATCGGTAAAGACATCGTCTATTTCCACAGCTTGTTCTGGCCAGCGATGCTGGATGGCGCTGGATTCCGTAAGCCAAACAACGTCTTTGTGCATGGCTATGTAACAGTAAACGGCGCGAAAATGTCCAAATCGAAAGGGACATTTATCAAAGCCAGCACTTATCTAAAACATCTCGACCCTGAGTGTTTGCGTTACTATTACGCCGCGAAGCTAAACAGCCGTATCGATGACCTTGACCTGAGCTTGGATGATTTCATCC
>NZ_MUFN01000003.1:0-3187 GCF_001996205.1 Salinivibrio sp. IB574
TAAGCGTAGACGGTGGATGCCTTGGCAGTCAGAGGCGATGAAGGACGTATTAACTTGCGATAAGCCCAGATAAGGCAGTAAAAGCCATTTGAGTCTGGGATTTCCGAATGGGGAAACCCACCTGCATAAGCAGGTATCTTAGCGTGAATACATAGCGCTAAGAGGCGAACTCGGGGAACTGAAACATCTAAGTACCCGAAGGAAAAGAAATCAATTGAGATTCCGGCAGTAGCGGCGAGCGAACCCGGAGCAGCCCTTAAGCGGCTTAGGCGTTAGGTGAACAGGTTGGAAAACCTGGCAATAAAGGGTGATAGCCCCGTAACCGACAGCGCCTTAGTCGTGAAAACGAGTAGGACGGGACACGTGATATCTTGTCTGAACATGGGGGGACCATCCTCCAAGGCTAAATACTCCTGACTGACCGATAGTGAACCAGTACCGTGAGGGAAAGGCGAAAAGAACCCCTGTGAGGGGAGTGAAATAGAACCTGAAACCGTCTACGTACAAGCAGTGGGAGCCTCCATGTGGGGTGACCGCGTACCTTTTGTATAATGGGTCAGCGACTTAATGTTAGTAGCAAGGTTAACCGTATAGGGGAGCCGTAGGGAAACCGAGTCTTAACTGGGCGTGTAGTTGCTAGCATTAGACCCGAAACCGAGTGATCTAGCCATGGGCAGGTTGAAGGTTGAGTAACATCAACTGGAGGACCGAACTCACTAACGTTGAAAAGTTAGGNCGAGTAGGACGGGACACGTGATATCTTGTCTGAACATGGGGGGACCATCCTCCAAGGCTAAATACTCCTGACTGACCGATAGTGAACCAGTACCGTGAGGGAAAGGCGAAAAGAACCCCTGTGAGGGGAGTGAAATAGAACCTGAAACCGTCTACGTACAAGCAGTGGGAGCCTCCTTTGTGGGGTGACCGCGTACCTTTTGTATAATGGGTCAGCGACTTAATGTTAGTAGCAAGGTTAACCGCATAGGGGAGCCGTAGGGAAACCGAGTCTTAACTGGGCGTGTAGTTGCTAGCATTAGACCCGAAACCGAGTGATCTAGCCATGGGCAGGTTGAAGGTTGAGTAACATCAACTGGAGGACCGAACTCACTAACGTTGAAAAGTTAGGAGATGACCTGTGGCTAGGGGTGAAAGGCCAATCAAACTCGGAGATAGCTGGTTCTCCCCGAAAGCTATTTAGGTAGCGCCTCGGACGAATACTACTGGGGGTAGAGCACTGTTAAGGCTAGGGGGTCATCCCGACTTACCAACCCTTTGCAAACTCCGAATACCAGTAAGTACTATCCGGGAGACACACGGCGGGTGCTAACGTCCGTCGTGGAGAGGGAAACAACCCAGACCGCCAGCTAAGGTCCCAAAGTTATCGCTAAGTGGGAAACGATGTGGGAAGGCTCAGACAGCCAGGATGTTGGCTTAGAAGCAGCCATCATTTAAAGAAAGCGTAATAGCTCACTGGTCGAGTCGGCCTGCGCGGAAGATGTAACGGGGCTAAGCGATACACCGAAGCTGCGGCAATGTCCTTATGGATATTGGGTAGGGGAGCGTTGTGTAAGCTGTTGAAGGTGTGCTGAGAGGCATGCTGGAGGTATCACAAGTGCGAATGCTGACATGAGTAACGATAAAGGGGGTGAAAAACCTCCTCGCCGGAAGACCAAGGGTTCCTGTCCAACGTTAATCGGGGCAGGGTAAGTCGGCCCCTAAGGCGAGGCCGAAAGGCGTAGTCGATGGGAAACGGGTTAATATTCCCGTACTGCTGCTTACTGCGATGGGGGGACGGAGAAGGCTAGGTGGGCCTGGCGATGGTTGTCCAGGTTCAAGTGCGTAGGCTGATTTCTTAGGCAAATCCGGGAAATCAAGGCCGAGACACGATGTCGAGCCACCAAGGTGGTGAAGTCATTGATGCCATGCTTCCGGGAAAAGCCTCTAAGCTTCAGGTAAGTAGCAACCGTACTCCAAACCGACACAGGTGGTCGGGTAGAGAATACCAAGGCGCTTGAGAGAACTCGGGTGAAGGAACTAGGCAAAATGGTACCGTAACTTCGGGAGAAGGTACGCTGCCCGCGGTGAAGTCCCTTGCGGATGGAGCTATGGGCAGTCGCAGATACCAGGTGGCTGCAACTGTTTATTAAAAACACAGCACTGTGCAAAATCGAAAGATGACGTATACGGTGTGACGCCTGCCCGGTGCCGGAAGGTTAATTGATGTGGTTATCGCAAGAGAAGCCATTGATCGAAGCCCCGGTAAACGGCGGCCGTAACTATAACGGTCCTAAGGTAGCGAAATTCCTTGTCGGGTAAGTTCCGACCTGCACGAATGGCGTAATGATGGCCACGCTGTCTCCACCCGAGACTCAGTGAAATTGAAATCGCAGTGAAGATGCTGTGTACCCGCGGCTAGACGGAAAGACCCCGTGAACCTTTACTACAGCTTGGCACTGAACATTGAGCCTACATGTGTAGGATAGGTGGGAGGCTTTGAAGCGGCGACGCCAGTTGCTGTGGAGCCATCCTTGAAATACCACCCTTGTATGTTTGATGTTCTAACTTAGCCCCGTTATCCGGGGTGAGGACAGTGCCTGGTGGGTAGTTTGACTGGGGCGGTCTCCTCCCAAAGAGTAACGGAGGAGCACGAAGGTGGGCTAATCACGGTCGGACATCGTGAGGTTAGTGCAATGGCATAAGCCCGCTTAACTGCGAGAGTGACGGCTCGAGCAGGTACGAAAGTAGGTCATAGTGATCCGGTGGTTCTGAATGGAAGGGCCATCGCTCAACGGATAAAAGGTACTCCGGGGATAACAGGCTGATACCGCCCAAGAGTTCATATCGACGGCGGTGTTTGGCACCTCGATGTCGGCTCATCACATCCTGGGGCTGAAGTCGGTCCCAAGGGTATGGCTGTTCGCCATTTAAAGTGGTACGCGAGCTGGGTTTAGAACGTCGTGAGACAGTTCGGTCCCTATCTGCCGTGGGCGTTGGATGATTGAGGGGAGCTGCTCCTAGTACGAGAGGACCGGAGTGGACGAACCGCTGGTGTTCGGGTTGTGTCGCCAGACGCATTGCCCGGTAGCTAAGTTCGGCACAGATAAGCGCTGAAAGCATCTAAGCGCGAAGCTGGCCCCGAGATGAGTCATCCCTAGAGCTTCGAGCTCTCTAAAGGGTTGTCGTAGAC